>DAOUWH010000045.1 GCA_030667205.1 Nitrospirota bacterium | reverse complement strand
GAAGACATCGCTCTTGCCGTACTTGCCGGGGAACGCGAAAAGACCTTTAAGAAGAAAAAAGCCCTCAGCCACAAAGATGTATGGTAGATCCCCGCTTCAGGCTCCTGTACCACCCGGACGTAAAGACCGTCGACATACCGGAGCTTGACTCCAGAGTCAAAAAGCGCATCCGAAACGCCATAGAGAGCCGCCTTGCCACAGCCCCCCACCAGTATGGCGAACCCCTCAGAAAGACCCTTAAAGGATACTGGAAACTGAGGGTCGGCCACTACAGGGTCGTCTACAGGATTAAAGGTGTCGAGGTCTGGATACTCGGGATAATCCACAGAAAAGACGTTTACAGGAAAATAGCCGGGAGACAATAGCCCTCCGTGGCACCTCCAATGGGGTATAATATCTAACCGTGCTTTTGGTCGGGCTTACAGGAAACTACGGGATGGGAAAGACCTTCGTCCTGGATACTTTTAAGGCGATGGGGGCGCACACTACAGACGCCGACGAGATAGTGGGAGAACTGCTCGAGGAGGAGCCGGTGCTTGAGCGACTGAGGGCCACACTCGGAGATGAGGTGTTCGACTCCGGAGGAAAACTCCTTAAGGACAGGGTGGCCGACAGAATTTTCAATGACGAAGGACTACGCATCGCCGTGGAGGACATCCTCCACCCGCTGGTGTTCGAGCGCATAGGGCGGAGGCTTGACGAAGTGAAGGCCGATATCGCCGTGGTGGAGGCCCCGGTAATCTTCGAGCGCGGATACGAAGGCAGCTTCGCAAAGACCATTACGGTGTATACTGATGAGGAGACAGCCTTACGGAGGCTTGAGGCATCGGGCATCGGCAGGGACGATGCGATTCGGAGGCTGCGTTCGCAGATGCCGGTGGAGGAAAAGGCACGGCGCTCGGACTACTCCATTGACAACTCCGGCCCGCCGGAGGCCGCGAGGGCAAAGGTGGAGGAAATCTACCGCGACCTCGTGAAATTAACCGGGAAATAATGGACGTCTTAAACGACATAGGCGAGATTAAAAATAAGCACCGTGGCGCGGTCGTCACCATCGGCAATTTCGACGGCATGCACACGGGCCACCAGAAGATCTTCACCACCGTATTGGAGGAGGCCCGCAAGTTGGGGGTCAAGAGCATGGCCGTCACCTTCGAGCCCCACCCCATGAAGGTACTGAGGCCGGAGAAGAGCCTGAGGACTCTTACGCCGTTGGAGGAGAAGGCCCGGCTCATGCGGCACTACGGCATGGACACGGTGCTGTTTATCCTCTTTGACCGCAACTTCGCCAGCACGCAGGCCGACGACTTCATCCGCGACATCCTCGTCGAGAAGCTCGAGGCGAAGATGGTCATCGTGGGCCATAATTACACTTTCGGAAAAGGCAAGAAAGGCACTACCGAACTCTTAAGAAAGCAAGGCGAGAAGTTCGGCTTTAAGGTCAGGGTCGTAAGGCACGCAACCCTTGAGGGCAACGTGGTAAGCTCAAGCAGGATAAGGAGCCTCCTTAGCTGGGGCAGGGTCTGCGAGGCCGCGGCCTATCTCGGAAGGCCCTATGCGATAGAAGGCACGGTCGTCAAGGGCGTGGGCAGGGGCGCAAAGATACTTGACACGCCCACCGCAAACATCACCACCCCCAACGAGCTTGTGCCCAAACCCGGCGTCTACGCCGTAATGGCAGGGCTCGGGGGCAAGGTGCTCGACGGCGTGGCAAGCCTGGGCACCAACCCCACGTTCGAGGGCACAAAGCCGAGCTACGAGGTGCACCTCCTGGACTGTAGCGGCAACCTCAGGGGAGAGCGCCTGAGGCTTTATTTTATAGAACGCCTGCGGGACTCGATAAAATTCCCCGACGCCGACGCACTTCACGCCCAGATAGAGGCCGACATCTCAAGGGCAAGGCAGATACTCACGAAAAACAAACTCAGACCCATATAGGGTCCACGTCCACCGTAACCTCACGCGAGGAGCGCCCCTTTAAGATCTTCTTAAGAGCCGCGCGCAAATTTTTCCTCGAAGATGACTTCAATAGCAATTTTGTTACGTTCTTCCCCCGCTTCGTGAGCGCGGGCACGGGGCCGAGCACCTCGACCCCCTTAAAATTCCCCATCCCTGCCGCTTCCATAAAAGCCCCAGCGGGGCCAGTGGCGCTTAGGAGGACCATGCGTGTGAAGGGCGGGTAATCCAGGGCCTTGCGCTGGGAAAGCTCGTCCCTGTAAAACCCCCTGAAGTTAAACCTGCGGATGTATTTGAAAAGGTCCGCGCCGGGGCTCATGGTCTGTATGAAGAGCTGGCCGCCGGACGAGGTCTTGTCGGCGAGGTAGAGGAGTTCTCTGAAGGCTCTTTCGGTGGCGCGGAAGTCCGGCACATAGCGGTAGCTCTCGGCATTAAGGAGCGCGGAGAGTTTAAAACCCTCGGAGGCCGCATCCTGCCTTGCGATGGCCTTTGTGCCAACGATGAGCTTCTCATCGGTATCGCTTATCACTTTAAGGGGCAAGTCCTTCTCTACACTTAAGGGACTCAGCGAGTCCATCTCCTCAAGCACCCGCTCCACCCCCGCGCCCACGGGCTCCATGAGGCCGCCGCAGTCCGGGCAGGTCTCAGGCGGGGGGCCACTGGCCCCGCAATAAGCGCACCGCATGACCGTATCGGCCTTAAAATAGATAAGCGGAACGTTGCAGTCCTTACAGCTCGTCACATGCTGGCAGTCGCCGCAGCGGAGCATCGAGTAGCCCCGGCGGTTAATCACGAACATCGCCCTCTGTCCCTTTTCTATCCGGGACTTTGCCGCATCGCGAAGTTTTTTCGAGATGGCGTCCTTTGAGCGGCGCATGTCGATCACCCTTACCTCCGGCCTCGGCGCGGGGGGGGCCTCGATGAGCGTGTACTTTCCTGTCCCGGCGTTGTGCCAGGACTCCACCGAGGGGCAGATGGACGTAAGGAGCACCGTGGCGCTCTCCTCAAAACCCCTCAGCACGGCCATGTCTCGGGCGCTGTATCGTACGCCGGAGTCGGCCTTGTAGGCGGTGTTCTCCTCATGGAGCGCAACGATGAGCGATACATTCTTAAGCGGGGCGAACACCGCCGAGCGGCTGCCGAGCACCACGTCGGCCTCGCCGGCTATTATCTTTTCAATCGCCCCGGAGCGCGCCCCCTTGCTCAGGCCCCCATGATAAAGAGAAAATCTTTCGCCCGCGGCAGCTCTTACAGAGCCTTCTATCTGTTTCAGGCTTGCGTGCTCGGGCACAAGAACGATTACGTTTTCAAGCCCGCGTATGGCTTCGAGTGTGAAAGAAAGCTCGTCCTGCGTCGAGTGGGCATGATAGAGAAAGCACTTATAGTGCCTCTTATCGATATTTTCCCTTATACGCTCTATGGCTTGTCGTGTCTTCTCATCGAGGTCCCTCCGGTAGGCGGCCTGCTCCTCGGAGACCTCAAGGGATTTTCGAGCCTTTACACGTTGAAAAAATTCCCGGGGAAGGATGCTTTTAAGCACCACGCCCACGTTGGAAAAATAATACTCCGCCATCCATTCCATTACCCTCAGCAAAGGGCCGCTCAGCACCGGCCCTTTGCTTTCGATGGAGGCTATCTCCTTTAATTTTCCCTCCGGGGGTTTAAAACATGGCCTCAGGACAACGGCCCGCTTTACGGACTTTCGTATCTCGGCGTCGACGAGCATGCCCTGCTCCACGCGGCCTTTCAGAGATTCCGGCACGCGGTAGGTGAGGGGGCCTACGTTCTGGGGGAATACCAGGTCGAAAAATTCCATTAAAGGATTTTAACACAGGAGAAGGGGCAGTGCCCCTACAGCTTTGTGATCTTTATCTTCAAGACCTTGCGCTCCTCCATCTCAAGGATGAGGAAACGCAAATTATGAAAGCGGACCTGCTCTCCTATCTTGGGGAGGCGGCCAAAGATGCCGAAGACAAAACCGCCTATGGTGTGGAACTCCTCGCTCTCCATCTTGGTGCCTATCAGCTCGTTGACTTCGTCGAGGCCCGTCGTGCCGTAGACGATGAAGGTGCGCTCGTCGACTATCTCGATGTCCTTTTCGGCCTTTATCTCCTCGAACTCGTCCTGGAGGCCGCCCACTATCTCCTCCATTATGTCCTCCAGCGTGACTAGGCCCGCGGTGCCGCCGTGCTCGTCCACGACCACGGCGATATGCAGTTTCTTCTTTCGCATGTCGTCCAGGAGCTCTGAGACCATCTTGTTCTCGGGTATGTAGTATGCCTCGCGCATGAAATTGGCGACCGCCTGCCCGTTGACCTCTCCCTCGGCCATGCGCATCAGGATGTCCTTGATGTACAGCACTCCTATTATGTTGTCTATATTGTCCTTTATGACCGGGTAGCGGGAGAATCCCTTCTCGCTGACAAGTTTCATGGCGTCCTCAACAGCGGCGTCCTCGGCGATGGCGCTTATCTCGGTGCGGGGCACCATGGCCTCTGCGACCTCGGTGTCGCCGAACTCGAAGACGCGGTGGAGCATCCTCTTTTCTCCCTCCTCGATGGTGCCCTCCTCCTCGCCAATCTCTATCATGGCCTTTATCTCCGCCTCCGTAACAAAGGGCGAGGGGGGCCGTTCCTTGACGCCGAAGAGCTTGAGTATCGAGTTTGCCGAGTAATTAAACACCCACACAAGGGGCGAGATTAGCTTAATGAAAAGCTCAAGGGGCTTTGCCACAAGGAGCGAGACGCGCTCGGCATGCGTGACGGCGAATGTCTTGGGGGTAAGCTCCCCGAAGACCACCGTAAGGAACGTCATGACTATGGTGGCCGCCACAACGCCTCCCTCGCGGCCCAGGTATCTTATCGCAAGGGCAGTGCCCAGGGAGGTGGCAAGCACCGTGAAGAGGTTGCCCGAGAGGATTACGGCGCTGAAGAGCTTGTCGTGCTGGTTAAGGATTCTCTGGAGGGCCCGCGCCCTCTTGTTGCCGGTGTCGATGAGGTGGCGTAGCTTGAACTTGTTTACCGCGATGATCGAGGACTCGGCGCTCGAAAGCACGGCAATGGCTACAAGGCAAATGAAAATGAGGAGAAGGTTGATTATACCTGGAGGTTCCATTCTGTATTTCTTATTTTAGCTTCTCTATGACCGCGTCGGCAACATCCGAGGTGCTTGCCGCGGTGGGGTCGTCACGGTCGGGCTTCATATCGTAGGTGACGCACTTGCCTTCCTCTATGACGGAGGCTATGGCTCCTTCGAGCCTCTGTGCGGCGTCCATCTCGTCAAGGTATCTGAGCATCATCACGCCTGAGAGCATCATACCAAAAGGGTTCATCTTATTCAAGCCCTTGTACTTGGGGGCGCTGCCGTGGGTGGGCTCAAAGACCGCGCTCTCGGCGCCGATGTTCGCCCCGGGGGCAAGCCCCAGGCCGCCCACGAGCCCGGCGCAAAGGTCCGAGACTATGTCGCCGTAGAGGTTCGGGAGCACCATGACGTCGTAGAGCTCGGGCTTCTGAACAAGCTGCATGCACATGTTGTCCACAATTCTATCCTCGAACTCGATGTCGGGGTAGTCCTTTGCCACCTCGCGCGAGACCTCGAGGAAGAGGCCGTCGGAGTATTTCATGATGTTGGCCTTGTGCACCGAGGTGACCTTCTTCCTCCCGTTCTTCCTCGCGTAGTTGAAGGCAAAGCGCACGATGCGCTCGGTGCCGGCCACCGAGATGTGCTTTATGCTTATGCCGGAGTCCTCCGTTATCCTCCGGCCCAAGGCCTTCTCGATATAATCGATAAGCCCCAGGGCCTCCTTGGAGCCCTTCTGAAACTCTATTCCGGCGTACAGGTCCTCTGTGTTTTCCCTTACGATAACGAGGTCGATGTCCTCGTAGCGGGTCTGGGCCCCTGTAAAACTCCGGCAGGGCCTCAGGCAGGCGTACAGGTCGAGGCTCTGGCGGAGCTGGACGTTTACGCTCCTGAACCCCTTGCCCACGGGGGTGGTTATCGGGCCCTTGATGGCGACCTTGTTGCGCTTGATGGAATCCGTTACGCGGTCGGGAAGCGGAACGCCCTCTTTCTGGTAGACTTCCTCTCCGGCCTCCTGCACCTCCCACTCAAAGGCCACGCCCGTGGCCTCCAGCACGCGCCTTGTGGCCTCGGATATCTCCGGGCCAACGCCGTCGCCGGGGATGAAAGTGACCCTGTGCACTATGCCCTTACCCTCATTATCCTCTTCGCGATGTCCGGATACGTGGCAATGAACAGGAGTTCGTCGTCGGTGAGGGGATGCTGGGTGTGGAGGTTCGCGAACTGCACGAGGTCCAGCACCTTCCGGGCCTGCTTGTCGCTTATGAAATGGAAGCCCAGCTTGTCGTAGACATGCCGGAAGCCCTTTATTCCGCCGTACTCACCGGTGGTGATGACCCTGCCGGTCTGGATGAGCTCGGCGTGGCCCCTGCCTACGTCCTCGGGGTCGTAAAGCTCGTAGTTGCGCCTGTCCTTGAGCGCCCCGTCGGCGTGGATCCCGGATTCGTGGGCAAAGGCGTTGTCGCCCACGCCCGGCTGGTTTATCGGTATCGGAAGTCCGAATGCATGAGAGGCGTACCTGGCAAGCTTCCACGCCTTCGTAAGGTCTATCCCGTCGGCGAGCTTGAGCTTCTTGTTCAGGCCGTGCGAGTACCTGAGGGCCAGTACGGTGGAGACGAGGTCGCAGTTTCCGCAGCGCTCGCCGTAGCCGTTTATGGTGGTGTTTATGTAGCAGTCCACGCCCGACTCCACCGCGCCCTGCGCCCCTGAGACCGAGACGGCCTCGGCCATGCCCAGGTCGTTGTGGCAGTGCATCTCTATGGGGAACTTCGACTTCGAGGCTATGGCCTTTATCCTCTCGTATATCGTAAGGGGGTCGTCCGTGCCAAGGGTGTCGCAGTAGCGGAGCCTGTCGGCGCCCGCCTCCCTTCCGGCAAGGGCGAACTCAACAAGGCGGGAGACCTCGGTCCTCGATGCGTCCTCGGCGTTGAGTCCGACGGTCTCGGCCCCGAGCTCCTTTGCGCGCCTGACGGCGGATACCGCGCTTTTGAGGATGTCGTCCCAGGTCTTTTTCCCCTGGAACTTGCCCTTAATCATTATCTCGGAGGTCGAGATGGAGACGTTCAGGTGCTTGAGGTCGGGGCAGTTCTTAAACGCAAGCTCCACGTCCTCGGGCACGGCCCTGCACCAGCCCTCCAGGTGTATATTCTTTATCCTGCCCTCTTCTATGAGCTTGAGGTTGGAGTTTATGTAGTTTATCTCGTGCTTGAGGGTCGGGAAACCCACCTCGCTCTGGTACACGCCCATCTCGTCCAGATAGATGTTTATCATGGTCTTGGAGAGCTTGGGCAGGAGTATCCGCGAGGTCTGCACCCCGTCGCGGTTCGTAACGTCTATCAGATATATCTTGTTCATAGCAAACTCCTTCTTTTCTCCCTGGGAATGTAGATTATACCAAAAAATCAACTGGAAAAGGACTTCCCCGATTCCGGCACCCGGACTGGGGGACAGCCCAGGCAGTGCGAATTAATTATAACATTTTCATTCCCGCCGGTTCATCCGGGCGGGCAGGAGGGCACAAAAAATGCAATTTTCCCCGAGACTTATCCGCCCTCCGGGAAAACAGCCCCGGATACGGAAAATTCGGCATCCTCAAGGGCCTTTTTAAGCTCATCGAGGCTCATGGCCTCGTCATCATACGTCACAGTGGCCGTCAGCTCGCCGCTGTCGGTCTCGTACTCCGAGACCCCCTCGATATCGCCAAGCGCAGACCGCGCCTGCATCTCGGAGGACGCTCAGGCCATGTCCGGCAGTGCCAGGACGACGGTCCTCTCGGCAGCCAGCGCATAGCCCGCAAGCAGCAGGGCTATCGCAAAGGCCAGAGCTATTAATGCGCCTTTTTTCATAAACCCTCCCATGATATTCTTGACCTCCCCGACAGGCAGAACCCGCCGGAAAGGATTATAGCAAAGCGCAATACGAATTTCACAAATGTCTTGCCAAAAGATTTTAAAAAAAAATCGCTTACAGCCCCTCGACCTCCACGAGCTTGTCCCTCGATGCGTGGCCCATGACGATCTTTATCGCGGATTTTCTAACCCCTAATTCCTTCGACAAAACCTCCACCAGCTGTGCATTCGCCGCGCCCTCGGCCGGAGGCGCCGTGAGCCGTACCCTGAGTGAGCCTTCCACCACGCCGTCTATGCCTTTGCGCGATGAGCGCGGCTGCACCCTCACCGAGAGGGACACGGTCCCCTTGTCGGTTTTTTTAACCGCGCCGCCAAAGCGGGACATGAAGGATTTTTTACCGGGGTTGGGACTCATAGTCGAAAACTCTCGCGAGGCCCTCCGAAACCCCTGTCTTCAAATCCCCCTTTGGAAAAGGGGGATACAGGGGGATTTTCTAAATAAAATTCTACGGCTCCTTTGTGCCCTCTACGAGCACGGAGTCGGCGAGATGTTTTTTCGTCACCTTCACAAAGCCCGTCTCCGAAAGCCAGCCTCTCATCTCGTTCGGGGAGTAGCACCTGCCGGCCTCGGTGTTGACGAGCATGTTTATAGAGAACAGCGCGCTCTGGGGCGGATATGTCTTTCCGTGGTTTATGTAGAACTCCTGGATGAGGACCCTGCCGCCGGGGTTCATGGCCTGGTAGCACTTGCGGAGGAGCGCGATGTTTTCTTCCTCGGAGTACGCATGGAATATCTGGCTTATGAAGATAAGGTCGTAGCCCACGCCTATGGAGTCGGCTAAGAAATCGCCCTCCACGAACCTGATGCTCTTGACCTTGTGCTGGGCGGCGAACTTCTTTGCTATCTTTATGGTCTCGACCGTATCGAACAGAGTAACGGCCACTCCCTTTTTGGCCATCTCAAGGGCGTAGGTGCCGGGGCCGCTGCCGAGGTCGAGGGCCTTCTTCACGCCCTTCAGCTTCATCGCCCTGAGGACCTCCTTTACCTTGAGCACTGCGAGGTTGTGCATGCCCAGTATGAAGGCGTGGTGGTCGAAGGCCCGGCCCGCGGGCCGGCCGGCCATGACGACCTCGTCCAGGGCCGACCAGTTCTGCCAGAGGGTGTCGACGTGCCGGATGATATCACCCTGGTACTCTGCTGCACCCTTGACGAGGAAGCGGTTGCTCAGGGGCGTGTTCCTGTATTTGCCGGATTGTTTTTTAAGAAGCCCGATTGCGGCGAGCGCATCAAGGAGGAGTACAGTGGCCCTCTTGTCGGAGCCGACGGCCTCTGCCACCGACTCCGGGCCCTGCGCTTTTTTCAGATGGTCGAACACACCGAGGTTGTTTGCGGTGATAAGCACGCGCGCGGACTGAAACCCCGACCATATCTTCCTGAGTTCTTTAGCGTCCTCGGCCATTTTCTTCCCCCCAAATAACTAT
>DAOUWH010000101.1 GCA_030667205.1 Nitrospirota bacterium | reverse complement strand
GGAGACCGGTTTAAAAGTGCTTTCCGTTATCGTCGTCCTGGACCGTTGCGAGCAAAACGGCAGAGAAAACGTCGAGAAGCTTGGCTATCCCCTGTACTCGCTGCTTACCGTAAAGGACTTCGAAGAATAGCCCGAAAGGCCGGCCTTGAAAAGGGGGCCTATGGGCCTTCGGTTTCCCAGAGGCGGGGGTCGAGGGCGTCCCTGAGGCCTTCTCCGACGAGGTTGTAGCTTAGCACCGTAATGAGTATCGCAAGCCCCGGGTAGAGCGAGAGCCACCAGGATACCTCTATGTAATCCTTCCCTGTGGTGAGTATGCTGCCCCAGCTGGGGTTCGGCGGCTGGACGCCGAGTCCGAGGAACGAAAGGGCCGACTCCACAAGTATCGCCCCCGCCACGCCGAACGTTGCGGCGACGAAGACCGGGGAGAGGGCGTTGGGGAGGATGTGCCTGAAGATGGTCCGCAGGTTTCCGGCCCCCGATGTCTTTGCCGCGAGAACGAAGTCCCGTTGCTTGAGGGTTAAAAACTCCGCCCTGACGAGCCTGGCCACGTCCATCCACCCGGTTACCCCGATGACTATCATTATCGTCCAGATGCTCGGCTCGACTATCGCTATCACCGTAAGCATCAGGAAGAACGTGGGGATGGTAAGCATTATGTCGACGAATCTCATGAGCACCGAATCGAGAATCCCGCCGTAGTAGCCTGCCAGCGAGCCGATTATGATCCCGATGGATATGGCGATGCCCACCGCGACAAAGCCCACGGAAAGGGAGATGCGGCTGCCGTATATCATCCTCGATAGCACGTCCCTTCCGAGGTCGTCCGTGCCGAAGGGGTGTTCGGCGCTGGGCGGCGAGAGCACGTTGTGCAGGTCGATTGCCGTGGGCTCGTATGGGGCGATGGCCGGAGCGCCGAGCGCTATGGTTATTAGCGCCAGCACTACCACCGCGCCCGCAAACGCAAGCCTGTTTCTCTTAAACCTCCGCCATGTTACGGTCGAGAGCCTCATACTCTCATGCCTCTTTTCCCCTGACCCTTATCCTCGGGTCGACGAGGGCGTAGGATATGTCGGCTATAAGGTTTCCAATCAGCGTAAGCAAGGCCCCGATGACCAGTATCCCCATGACCGTGGGGTAGTCCCTCGCCATGGTGGACTCATAAAAAAGCTTGCCCATGCCCGGTATCGCAAAAATGGTCTCGAATATCACGCTCCCGCCGATAAGCGCGGGTACCATAAGGCCCAGTATTGTCACTATGGGCATCAGGGCGTTTCGGAAGGCGTGCCTGAGGACCACCGTGCGCTCCGGCAGTCCCTTTGCCCTCGCGGTGCGTATATAGTCCTGCCTTATGACCTCGAGCATGCTGGAGCGGCTGTAGCGCGACATGCCCGCAAGCCCCCCGAAGGCGGAGATGCTCACCGGCAGTACGAGGTGCTTTGCCCAGTTAAGGAGCCTTTCGAAAAGATTCATCCCCGAGACGTCTATGCTCTGGAAGCCCGATATCGGGAGCACGCCGAGTTGTACGCCGAAAAATATCATCAATAAAAGCGCGAGCCAGAACGAGGGGGTCGAGTATCCAATGAAAACGAATACGGTCGATACCTTGTCGAATGCCGAGTACTGTTTCACCGCCGACATCACCCCTATCGGTATCGCCACGGACAGTATCAGGAGTATCGACAGCACGTTTATAATGAGCGTGATGGGGATGCGCTCGAGGATTTTCCTGGAGACGCTCCTGCCGTCCACGAAGGAGGTGCCGAAGTCGAATTTAACGAACCTCTTGATCCAGTCTATGTACTGCTCGTGCAGGGGCTTGTCCAGCCCGTACAGGCGTTTTAAATTCTCGCGGGCCTGGGCGGAGACCTTGGTGGACATCTCCGTCTGCACCTCCACCGGGCCGCCGGGGGCGAGGTGAATGACAAGAAACGTAATCAGGGTGATCCCGAAGATAAGCGGCACCATCATGAGGAGCCTTTTACCGGTGTAATAAAGCATTGCACTATTTTATCACACGGAAACAGTGTTTAACGCGAGTTCTAAAATCAGGGCTTGAGGCAACGCCGCGGGGTGTCAAACTGTACGTTCAGGGTGTGACGGGAGCCGTGTTTTACTGTTGGAGTTATTTATGATATGATATCATTTGTTGTCTATGAAATTGGCGTTTGGCTAACCACAAATCAATAAACCAAATTTTAACGAGGTGTATGAATGGGACAGACAGAAAAAGGCAATATCGTCAGGGTGCACTACACCGGCAAGCTCGACGACGGAAAGGTGTTTGATTCCTCTGTGGATGGAGACCCCCTTGAGTTTACTGTCGGATCGGGTCATGTAATCAAGGGGTTTGAAGAGGCCGTCACGGGAATGGCCGTAGGCGAGAGCAAAACGGTGAAGATGCCCTCTGCTGAAGCATACGGCCCGCACAGGGAAGACATGGTGATAATCGTGAAGAGGAGCCAGCTCCCCTCGAACATAGAACTGAAGGAAGGCCTTCACCTTCAGATGACCCAGCCCAACGGGATGATTTTAAACGCAATGGTGACGGAACTCACGGATGACTCTGTGACTCTGGATGCCAACCATCCGCTGTCGGGAAAAGACTTGAATTTTGAAATAGAAGTGGTGGAGATACTGTGAGGGAGCAAGTCCCCTTTGCTTTTATAGTCGCCAACGAAATAATAGAAATAATAATGGGGAGGAGAGATGGAGATTAACTGCTGGGAGTACAAGGAGTGCGGAAGAGAGCCCGAAGGTAAAATGACAGAGACCCGGGGTGTCTGCCCTGCGGCATCCGAGGCCCGCTTCAACGGAGTTCACGGCGGGAAGAACGCAGGGAGGGCCTGCTGGGTGGTGGCGGGCACCCTGTGCGGCGGAAAGCCCCAGGGAACTTTTGCTCAAAAACAGAGGACCTGTGAGCACTGCGATTTTTTCAAAAAAGTAAAAGACGAAGAAAAGGAGTCCTTCATGCGCACCAGTCCTTTTGCGCTGGAGGAATCATAACCCGGGCATGCCCGATAGTCCGTAGCAGGTCCGCTTTGGTATCAAATAAAAGGGATTGCCGGTATAGAGGCTGAAGGCGTCGTTTTAATCCAGCGTGAAGTCTTATCAGGACATCATGCCTATTGGCTGGCTCCTTTTAAGCGTTCTATTGTAATCCCTTCAACGGTATACTTTCCATTCTCAGTAGTAAGCACCTGCAGCTTGCTCCATATCCAGGGTGTGTCCTGAAGCGCATTGAATTCATGGTTAAAAGTGAATGTCTCGCCCTTCTTAACCGGAACCGTTTTTCGGAATATAATCTCGGCGTTATCTACGGAGTCCGTTACGATTAGTGCGTAAAGAAAAAGGTTGAGGGGGTCTTCAGCCCTTATTTTGTATCTCCACCTTATTATGTCACCGGCGCGTGCCGATAACTTCTGGTCTCCTACCAAAAACCTGTCGCCGACATATTGACCGCGGGTTTGGTAGTAGATATAGTTTGTGTTTAATTTGTCGGAACTCAGTTCATTATGGACCATGACGTGCTTCATCTCCGATATAAACTCAGGATTTACATCTGTCGGTGCATAAGAGGAATCGAACGGGAGATTATTGGCAGTCTCATATGCGGAGCAATCAAGGTCTTTTGAGCAGATATATAATTTACCGTCACGCGAATAGCTGTAGATTTTTGCAGAATAAGCATTACCGAAAATCGAGTTTCTGCCGTCTGTATATGTGCGGAATATACTTCTGCCGGTATGTTCCAGTGGGGAAAGGTTCAGATAGTCGAGTATGCTTAGTAAAATGTCTGCCTGTGTAAACACTTCTTGATGAACCATGGGTCCGGAAATTTCGGGAGACAGTACTACCATGGGCAAATGGTTGCCGCTTAGTTCGTTCAGCAGGCCTTCCCCGTACGAAAACAGGGACTCATCGGAAGTAATAATAACCAGAGCGTTTTTAAGAATACCTTTTAAATACAGTGTTTCAATAAATTCTTTAAGAGCATCATCAGCATACATTATTGCCTGCCCCAAGGTCGGGGATGTTATCCCAGGGACATTGTAAGGGTGGTGTGTGCCGGAAGTGAGCAATGTTATAAACCATGGGTCATTGTCTTTAAGTTGATTGATTTTCAGGAATACATTCAAATAAAGAGACCTGTCGTCGACCCCCCAGCGTCTCTTCGAATAGAACATCTTGTAGTCATTGCTTCCGATAATCTCGTCAAACCCCGCCGCTTCGGCGAACTTGTCCTTCTGCATATACCCGAGGTCGGCGCTCTGCATGAATACGGTGTGGTAGCCATTTTGCCCGAGCACTTCAGGCAGACATTCCTTCATCGAACCGTACATGCCGACATAGTCGGACTTCGCTTCCCTGGTCAGTAAATTAGGCAGGTCTCCACACATCAGAGAGTAGACCCCTCTGTTTGTCTGGCGCTGTAAGCCTATAAAGTTTTCATACGACAGATTCCTTTCGGACAGCTTTTTCAAAGCAGGCACCTTGCCCGACTGGACCGTATCGTAACCGAGCCCTTCGACCATTATGAGAAGCACATTCGACTTTTTGTCCGGGTACTGGACTATCTGCCTGCCGGAGAGGTCCTGATTTACGAATTTTCGCAAAATAGCCTTGTCCACGGCGGTATCCGTAAAGTAATAGTTCTGGTTGGACAACAGATTTTTGGTGTTTTCCTCGAGGAGGTTCATCTGCATCCAATGGGGGTGCAATTTTGAAGCCGGGATAAAAATAACACAGAGGACAAAGAGTGATATAACGGCGAATTGAATGATATTTTTGGTGCGAATAGGGCTGTACCTTGAGTATGCGAGCGAGAGCGGCACGGAAAAGCCCAAACATACGAGAAAGGTGTAAAGGCTTTTAAAGGAAAGCACCGAGCCCAAGATAAACTCCTCTGCCAGGGCAAGGTGTATAAAGCTGTAATTTGCGTTCGCGGCGTTTACCTTGATGTGCTCGGCATTTAGGGAGACGGCCAATACCCATAAAACCCAGATTGGGTAATATGCAAATTTCTTGCGGTATAACACCTGAAAAATAAAACCGGCCGCCGCTCCGATTGCCAGGTCCGAGAGAAACCCCCTTGAAATTGGCAACAGCATTTCCGTGGAGGGGAGTCCGTAAAGGTTAACGCTAAGGCTGTAAACCCTTGCGACGAAGAGCGGTATTATAAAAATAACCATGCTTTTCATGGGTGCTTTTGTGCCCTTGAGTTCAGATCAGGCTCCTGCCTTGACGCTTGCTGCTTTGTCAAAATAGCTGTCGGTATAAAAGCCAAAGGCGCCTTTTTTCCTATAATCGTCCATCGTTTCCCTGTCGTTGATAGTATGGACATAGACCGCCCTGCCGATTTCCGACGCTGCCTTTGCAAGCTCCGGGTTGAACCTCTTTGTGCTGACTGTCAGTGCGGTTATGTTCTGGTTAAGCTTTAGAAAGTCTATGACCTCGGCGTCGGTAGCCGCTGTCCTGTAAAGGGTATAGATTACTTCGGGGAAAGGATAGACCTTCATCGTCTCGTAATATGTGCCTTCGTCATAGACCTGAGGGATTATCCTGTTTGTCATTTCGTTGTCGATCCTGTGTGTTTCCAGAGCCAACATTGTGAGCGCATAGGACATGGCGCTGACGGACCCTTTTACATCCGTAACAATATAGATGTCTTTATGCTCACGCATGATCCGGGCAAGGTCGAAGATATCCAGGGGCGTATACTGGCCAAGGATCTTGCTCTTTTTGAATTCCAGACGGGAAGTATCCCATATGTATTTTTCAAGTCCGTACAGCGCCTCTTTCCCTTCATGAAAGCACACGACGAACCCGTCCGAGGTGATGGAGAAATCCACCTCGAAGACACGCCTGCCCTTTTCGTAGTTTGTTTTGAATGCCTCTAAGGAATTGGTATAGATGTGCCCGTCTATTGCACCAAAGGCATGCCCGATGAATTGGTGTTTCTTTAGTATCGAGGCGTTTTTATCTGGCGTGACAGATGAATATACCGCTGCAGTTAATAATATGACAGCGGCTACTGAAGCCAGGGTGAGATAAAGTTTTTTGTCCCTTTTCATCCTATTGATTTCCAGACCTTACCGTTGGGGATAAGTAATGCGACACATTATCCCGTATTATTTAATTTACCCTAATAACTAACTAAACTTCCACCAACCGGGGCAGGTTGGTGAAGAGTAGGTATGATTTCGTCCTGAGGTCAAAGAGCCTTTCTGCGGCCTCCCTGTAGAGGCCCATCTGAAAGCCGTATTTTCCGATGAGCTCGGGGAACTCGCCGTCCCTGACCGGGAACGTCTTGTAGTCGTATATGGTGGCCATGTCCGGCTTTATGATAACCCTGTCTATACGCCCTTTAAAAAT
>DAOUWH010000255.1 GCA_030667205.1 Nitrospirota bacterium | reverse complement strand
TGGCGAAGAGTTTTGACGAGGCCACCAAGGGTACACTCTCCACAAGGGAGGCCGACCTCGTCGATGTAAGCGGGAGGCGCCTGCCCCTGATGTTCAAGAGCGCCCCCGTGCGCGACAACCGCGGAGAGATCGGAGGGGTCGTCTATGTGCTCAGGGACATGAGCAGCGAAAAACAGCTCGACATGCTCAAGACAGAGTTCGTAAAGGCGGTCTCTCACGAGTTCAGGACCCCGCTGGCGTCCATCGTGGGCATGGCCGAGATGGTCCTTGAAGAGGACGTCACCGGCGAGAAGGCCAAGGAGTACCTCGGGGCCATATTGTCCGAGAGCGACAGGCTCTCGGTCCTGGTCTCCGACGTGCTGGACGTGGCCAGGATCGAATCGGGCAAGGAGATATACACGGAGACGATAATCGACTTCAAGGAGTTCATGGGTGGCGTCGAGGAAGCCTTTGAATCCGTTATCAGGAAAAAGAAGATAAAGTTTTTCACGGAAGTGGACGAGGCCGCCGAAGGCTACAGGGGGGACGAGGAAAAATTGAAGCACATGCTCAGAAATATCGTGGACAACGCCCTTACGTACTCCGACAGCGGCAAAAAGGTCCATGTAGGGGTTCACAAATACGGAGAAACGGTTAAAATGGTAGTTAAGGACCAAGGCTGGGGCATTCCGGAAGAGGACCTCAGGCATGCCGGAGAGAAATTTTACAGGGGGGTCCAAGCCGTCAAGACGACGGGGACGGGCCTGGGCCTCTCAATCGCGAGGGGGATAGTAAAGATGCACGGCGGGAGCCTCGATATCGAGAGCAAGCTTGGCAAGGGCACTACCGTCACGGTGGAACTGCCTTTGAGGAGGAAAGCATGAGCAAGGTCGTGGTTATAGACGACGAGCCGTTCATACTGATGATGATCGAGGACAAGTTAAAGCGCGCCGGTATCGAAGTGGTTGCCCTCAACGAGAGCATAACCGCGGTCGAGGTCATAAGGAAAGAGATGCCCGACCTCATACTGATGGACTGGATGATGCCCGAGATAAGCGGGCTTGAGGTGTGCAGGGACCTCAAAGCGGACCCCGAGCTTAAGGATATCCCCATTTTCATGCTCTCGGCCAAGGGGCAGGAAGAGGACATAAAGAGGGGCGTGGAGTCCGGCGTGGCAAAATACCTTACCAAACCCTTTAGCCCCAAGGTCCTCCTCGAGGTAGTGCAGGAGGAACTGGGCAAGGGGACATAGTCCCTTGATTTCTGGAACTGGCTACTGAATATTAAAGAGTGCCGGTGGCGCCCTCAGCCTACCACGTGAAGTTTCCGCACCCTGAGCTTTATCGAAAGCTCTTTTGCAAGCTTTTTACATTTCTCGACGTCAACGCCTTCCATCTCAACGACCGTGGCCTGCACATCGGGGATGTGGTTTTTGGCTTCCCTGATGAAGGACAGCATCTCCTCGAAGGCGTTGGGAAGGGAAGGGGCGCAGAGCTTCTCGTACGTGCGGGCGTCGTGCGCGTCGAGGCTTACGGAGACCGTATCCACAAGGCCCGCAAGCTCCGGCAGGATGTTTCGCCCGTGGATGAGGTTGCCGTGGCCGTTGGTGTTAACCCTTACGCGGCCTTCGTGTTCCTTTACCCATGAGGCCACGTCCTTTACGACGTCGAGCCTGAGGAAGGGCTCGCCGTAGCCGCAGAAGACCACTTCCTTATAGTCTTTAGGATTGCCGATTGCGGCCTTAATCTCATCGGCGCCGGGCTCCTCGGCAAGCCTCAGGCGGTGCCCCTTTACGAAGTCCGAGTGGAACCTTATGCAGAAGGAGCACTTGTTCGTGCAGCGGTTGGTGATGTTGAGGTAGAGGCTGTCTCTTATCTTATATGCCACTGCGCCTGCCCCGGCGATGCCGGGAAGGCCGAAGAGCCTTTTGGCGTTAAGGGTGGTTATCCTTGCCACGTCCTCGAGGGTTATGTCCCTCAGGCGGGCTATCTCGGCGGCGGTGTGCACGACGCAGGCCGGCTCGTTTCTTTTCCCCCTCATGGGCGCCGGGGCAAGGTAGGGGGCGTCGGTCTCCACCATGAGGTACTCATCCGGCACCGCCTTTGCCACTGCCTTGAGCTTCCCGGCCTTCTTGAACGTGACAGGCCCGGCGATGGATATGTAAAGGCCCATGCCCATGGCGGCCTCGGCCATCTCCATGTCTCCGGAGAAGCAGTGCATCACGCCTTTTTTAATGCCCGATTCCCTCAGGATGCGCAGGGTGTCCTCAGTCGCCTCCCTGGAGTGGATGACAGCGGGGAGGTTTCTCTCAAGAGCGAGGGCGAGGTGGTCTTTAAAGACTTTCTGTTGGGTTTTCCGGGGGGAGTGGTCGTAGTGGTAGTCCAGTCCGGTCTCGCCTATGGCTACGACCTTTTC
>DAOUWH010000035.1 GCA_030667205.1 Nitrospirota bacterium | reverse complement strand
GCCCGGTACAAGCTCATAGTCGGAGTTATAATGGCCATAGCCGTTGGTCTCGTAATAATCGGCGGCATAAAGCGAATCGCCAAAGTGGCCTCCCGCATAGTGCCCTTCATGGCGATCGCCTACTGCGCCTCGGCCCTCCTGATTTTATTTATGAACATAGAGAAGATCCCGGAGGCTTTTGCCACGATAATAAACTATGCCCTTAACCCGTGGGCCTTTGGTGGAGGCGCCATAGGGACCGCGATACGCTGGGGTGTGGCAAGAGGGGTGTTTTCAAACGAATCCGGCCTCGGCTCGGCCCCGATGGCGCATGCCGCGGCCCGCACAAAGGAGCCCGTGCGAGAGGGGCTCGTGGCAATGATAGGCCCCTTTGTGGACACCATCGTAATCTGCACCATGACGGCGTTGGTAATTATCGTGATGGGCGCATGGGGAGATGCGAGGCCCGAGAACCTCAATGGAGCCTCGCTCTCGGCATATGCCTTTAAGCAGGCCCTGGGCGCGCCGGGTGCGTGGGTCGTGGGCTTCGGGCTTGTTTTCTTTGCGTACTCCACGGTCATTTCGTGGTCGTACTACGGCGACCGGAGTGCGGAGTACCTCTTCGGCGAGCGCGCGGTACTGCCCTACAGGATTGTATACACAGTGCTCGTTGTGGTGGGGGCGTATGTGCCATTGAAGCTCGTGTGGAACTTCGCCGACATAGCCAATATATTCATGGCCGTGCCGAATCTGATAAGCCTTATCCTCCTTGCCGGGCTGGTTAAAAACCTCGGCGACGACTATTTTAAACGCATGGGGACATAGTCCCTCCCGCCCGGAAAGGGCGACTACGAGGCCCGCACCCCTTACGAAATCCCGGATTGCTACGCCATCATTAAAAGGGCCAGTGGCCTCTCGGACATGCGGTGGTAGTGTAGTATTTGAGGGTAGGCTGGATTTACCTTATAAAGCTAAGCAGGCTGGCGACGGCCTCGGGCTGGGTGCCCATGCCCACCCTGTCTATAAGGTGCTGCACCGAGACGTGCATGAAGCTGAGGAAGGCGTTGGGGTAGACCCCTATCCAGAATATCAGGACTATCAGCGGGATGAGGGTCAGGAACTCGCGTCCGTTGAGGTCCTTTAATTCCGCTATCTTCGGGTTGAGCTCCTGGAAGAAAATGTTCTGGTACAGCCAGAGCATGTAGCCCGCGCCGATGATAACGCCGGTGGCCGCGAGCACGCCGGCCCACTTCTTCGCGGCAAAGCCGCCGAGGATGATTAAAAACTCCCCTACGAAGCCGTTCAGGCCCGGAAGCCCGATGGCCGCGAGGGTCAGGACCATGAAGAAAGCCGCGTAAACGGGCACCACGGTGGCCGCTCCGCCGTAGTCGCTTATCTGGCGTGAGTGGGTCTGCTCGTAGATTATGCCTACCGCGAGGAAGAGGGCGCCGGTTATGACGCCGTGGTTTATCATCTGAAGTATCCCGCCCTCGAGGCCCTGGACGTTCATTGCGAATATTCCGAGCGTAACAAAGCCCATGTGGCTAACGGAGCTGTAGGCGATGAGCCGTTTGAGGTCGGTCTGGGCGAAACACACTACCGCGCCGTAGATTATTGCTATTACCGAGAGCGTCATCATCGCCGGTGTCATGGCCACGGCGGCATCGGGGAACATCGGAAGCGAGAACCTCAGGAAGCCGTACGCGCCCATCTTGATGAGAATCGCGGCAAGTATTACGGAGCCTGCCGTGGGCGCCTCGGTGTGGGCGTCGGGCAGCCAGGTGTGTACCGGGAACATCGGCACCTTCACGGCAAACGCCGCGAAGAAGGCCCAGAACAGCCAGAGCTGCATCTTAAGCGGATAGTTCAGCGACGAAAGCGTCAGGATGTCGAAGGTCTTTCCGGCATAGAGGTACAGCACGATGATTCCGACGAGCATGAGCACGCTTCCCACCAGCGTATACAGGAAGAACTTAATCGACGCATATATCCTGTTGGGCCCGCCCCAGACGCCGATGAGGAGGAACATCGGAATCAGCATCGCCTCCCAGAAGATATAGAAAAGGAAAAAGTCCAGCGAGCAGAAGACGCCTATCATGGCCCCCTCTATCAGCAGTATGGAGATGTAAAATTCCTTGGTCTTTTCCTTTATCGCGTTCCAGGACACTAAAACGCAGGTTATCGTAATCAGCGTGGAAAGGAGCACGAACAGCACGCTTATGCCGTCCACGCCGATGGCGTAGTTTATGTTGAAGGCGGGGATCCACTCGTGGAACTCACTGAACTGCATCTTGTAGGTGCTCTTGTCGAAACTGGTAAACAGCGGGAGAGAGAGCACGAAGGTCGCGAGACTCGCGATGAGCGCGGTCCACTTGATGGCCCCGGTGTTGGCCCTGTTTATGAAGAGCATGAGGGCCGCTACCGCCACGGGAAGGAATATTACCGTGCTCAGTATCGGGTAGCTCAATGTGCTTGCAAGTTCCTGTTCCATATATCTCCCGTTAGAAGAAAAATACCGCTATTGCTATTGCCAGAAGGCCGAAGGCCATTACCATCGCGTAGTGGTGCGTAAAGCCCGTCTGTATCTTCCTGAAACTTTCGCTGAAGCGCCCGATCGCCGCGGGCACGCCGTTTACGACGCCCTCTATTATCTTTCCGTCCGTTATCCCTACGATTATGTTCCGGGCGACCCAGAAGGTGGGCTTCACTATTATGCAGTCGTAAAGCTCGTCCACATAGTACTTGTTCCAGAGCACCCTGTATGCGAACTTGAACTTCTCGCCAATCTTGACTGGGAGTTCGGGGTTCTTAAGGTAGCAGTACCGGGCCGCCAGTATGCCCGATATCGCGAGCAGAACCGATAGCCCCATTACCGCCCATTCCTCGGCATGCGTGTGCACGCTCGCGTGCGGGTGTCCCACCACCGGGGCGAGGAAAGCGCCGAACTTGTCGGAGTGCTCAATGCCAATGGTCCCGCCAAGAAGCGGTGGGATGCCAACCCAGCCCGCGGCCACGGCTCCGACGGCGAGTAGCACAAGCGGCAAGGTCATTGATTTCGGGGACTCGTGCAGGTGGTGCTTCTGCTCCTCGGTGCCACGGAACTTGCCGTGGAACGCAAGGTATATTATCCTGAACGAGTAAAACGCCGTAAGGAGTGCTGTTATCGCGCCGAGGACCCAGACGAACTTGCCCAGCGGGCCTGCGGCATATGCCTGCCAGAGTATCTCGTCCTTGCTGAAGAACCCCGCGAAGCCGGGTATCCCGGCGATGCTCAGCGAGGCAAGGAGGAAAGTCCAGTATGTCCATGGCATGTATTTTTTAAGGCCGCCCATCTTTTGTATGTTGACCTCTCCGGACATGGCGTGCATTACGCTGCCAGCGCCAAGGAACAGAAGGGCCTTGAAAAATGCGTGGGTGTACAGGTGGAAGATGCCGGCCCCAAAGGCGCCCACGCCGCAGGCAAGGAACATGTAGCCAAGCTGGCTCACGGTGGAATATGCGATAATGCGCTTTATATCGTTCTGGACGAGTGCTATGGTGCCGGCAAAGATGGCCGTGACGCCTCCGACCACGGCCACTACGGCCATGGTGGTGGGCGAGAGGCTGAATATCGGGGCGCAGCGCGCGACCATGAACACTCCGGCGGTGACCATCGTTGCGGCGTGTATGAGTGCGCTGACCGGGGTGGGGCCCTCCATTGCGTCGGGAAGCCACACGTGGAGCGGTATCTGCGCGCTCTTTCCAACGGCGCCGCAGAACAGAAGGAGCGCTATCAACGTTATAAGGTCCACTTCGGTGCCGAGTATGTTTAAGGTCTGACCCGCGACGCTGCCGATGGAGCCGAACACCGGGGCGTAGTGCAGGGTGCCCAGCGTGAGGAATATCAGTATCACTCCGAGGCCGAAGCCGAAGTCGCCGAAGCGGTTTACTATAAAGGCCTTCTTGGCCGCGTCGGAGGCGGACTTTTTCTGGTACCAGAAGCCGATGAGGAAGTACGAGCACAGGCCCACGGCCTCCCAGCCGAAGTACATCTGCAGGAAGTTGTTGGCCATCACCAGCATGAGCATCGAGAAGGTAAATAGGCTGAGGTACGCGAAGAACCTGTAGTAGCCCGGGTCCTTGTGCATGTAGCCGACGGAGTAAATGTGCACGAGGCTGCTTACCGTGGTTACCACTATAAGCATGACCGCCGTGAGCGGGTCTACGAGGAAGCCCACCGAGACTTTAAAACCGTCGGATACTATCCACTGGTAGATGTCCTGGTTAAAGACCTTTCCGCCGAGGACGTCGGAGAGGGTTATAAGGGCAATTACCCACGAGGCCACCACCGCCGGCACGGATATCCAGTGGGCGTTGTCTTTTATATAGTGCCTTCCGAAGAGTATGTTTATCCAGAACGCCGCAAGCGGAAGTACCGGTATGAGTGTGTAGAGTTCCATGCGGTCTATCCTTTCGTCTCCGTCATCTCGTCAACGTACACGGTCTCCTTGTTGCGGAAGACCGAGATGATTATCGCAAGCCCTATGGCGGCCTCTGCCGCGGCCACCGTGATTACGAAGAAAGCGAGTATCTGCCCCCTGGGGTCCTGCAGGTAGTGGCTGAAGGACACGAGGCTTATGTTCACGCCGTTGAGCATCAGCTCGATGGATATGAACATGAATATGATGTTGCGCCTCGTGAGGAAGCCGAAGACGCCTATCGTGAAGACCGCCGCCGAAAGATATAAATACCACTGTAGCTCGACCATTATACTAAAAATCTCCTCAGGTCTTGATCTGTTTTTTAGCGAGCACTATGGCTCCGATTATCGCGATAAGCAGCACCAGGGAGGCCACCTCGAACGGGACGATGTACTCCGTAAAAAGCACCGTCCCGATTGCCGCCGTGTGGGTCTCGCCTGCTATCTTCTCTATGGTAAAGTCTCCCGTCGGGCCCAGAGTAAAAGACTTGATGCCCGCGAACATCAGCACCAGGAGCCCGGCCATCGCCACAAGGCCCAGGGGCCAGCGCACTATAAAAATCTGTGTCACCAGTTCTTTTTTAAGGTTCAGCAGAAGCACTACGAAGAGGAACAGCACAAGTATCGCCCCCGCATATACGATTATCTGTATCGCCGCGAGGAACTCGGCGTTGAGGAAGAGATAAAGCGCGGCTATGTGGAAGAACATCACCAGCATGAGCATGATGCTGTGCACCGGGTTGCTCCTCGTTACGACGAGGGCGGAAAGCACGGTTATAACGGTCGCGTTGTAGTAGAAAAACAGTTCAGGCAGCATCCCTTGTCCTTTCCGCGGCCTTCCCCCTGAACAGCGCCTGCCCTTCGTATTCGGCGAAGTCGTCCGCCAGCGGGTGGTAGAATTTCTTAAAATATTCCTGGCCCTTCTTGCCCGACATGTATTTGTCCCAATTGGCAAGGAGTTTTTCTTTAGTCATATAGAAGGCATCTCGCGAGTAGTCGGAGTACTCGTAGTGCTCGGTCATGGCGATAGCGCCCACGGGGCACGCCTCCACGCACAGGGAGCAGTAGATGCACCTCAGGAGGTCTAGCTCGTAGCGCTTGGCGAACTTGCGGCCGTCCTCGTCCTCGTCCGAATATATATGGATGCAGCGGGCCGGGCATATCGCCCCGCAGAGGCCGCACGCTATGCACTTTTCCCGGCCCGTGGAGCTGTCCCTGACCAGGGCGTGCATCCCCCTGAAGCCGGGCATCGCCTCGCGCGGCTCTTCGGGGTACTGCCGGGTTACGGGCTTGGAGATAAAGGCTTTAAACGTCAAGGCCATCGCCTTTAATATCTCCGTGAGAAATACCGTTTTTACCAGATACTTAAACGTCACCTTTTACCTCAGCATCTTTATGGTTCCGGTTAGTACGACGTTGAACAGTGCCAGCGGTATCATGAGCTTCCATCCGAGGCTCATGAGCTGGTCATACCTGTATCTGGGCACCGTGGCCCTGACCCAGTAGTAGATGAACATAAAGGCGTAAACCTTCACTAGGAGCCAGAAGAACGGGATGTAAGGCACTTCGAAAGGCCCGTTCCAGCCCCCGAGGAAACATATGGCGGCAATCGCGCACATAAGCAGCATGCCGATGTACTCGGCAAGGAAGAAGAGGGCGAACCTCATGCCGCTGTACTCCGTGAAATAGCCCGCCACCAGCTCGCTCTCGGCCTCGGGCAGGTCGAAAGGCGTCCTGTTGGTCTCGGCCATGGCGGCAACGCAGAACACGAAAAAGCCGATTATCTGCGGGATTATGAACGATTTTAAAGGATATGCCTCCTGCGCCGCTACGATATCGGTGAGGTTGAGCGAGCCGGACATTATTATTACTCCCACCAGGCTCAGGCCCATGGCTATCTCGTAGCTTATCACCTGCGCCGAGGACCTCAGCCCCCCGAGGAAGGCGTATTTTGAGTTCGACGACCATCCGCTCATAACGATGCCGTATGCCCCGAGCGAAGACATGGCAAGCACAAAAAGTATTCCTATATTAATGTTGGCGATTACAAAGCCGCCGAATATCGGGATTACGGCAAGCGTCGACATCGCCGTAAAGAGGCATATGACGGGCGAGATGTAAAATATCGACTTGTCCGCCTGCGCGGGGATAATGTCTTCCTTGAAGAAGAGTTTTAAGCCGTCCGCGATGGGCTGAAGCAGGCCGTGGGGGCCTACCCTCATGGGGCCCATCCGCACCTGCATGTGGCCGATGACCTTTCTTTCGAAGTACGGCGCGTACGCCACATGGAGCAGGACGATGCCTATCAGTATAGCTATCTTTACGACGATGGTCCCGATAGTTAATATCATGTCTGCCGAGCCGGGAGAAAACATGGTTTCAAGGAATCCTGTCATAATTACCTGTCAACCTCCCCGAGCACCAGGTCCGCGGTACCTATTACCGCGATTACGTCGGCTACGAACGAGCCCTCGGTAAGATACGGAAGCGCCAGGGCATGGACGTAGGACGGCGTCCTTATGCGCATCCTGTAGGGGGTTCCCGAGCCGTCGCTTATAAAGAAAAAGCCGAGCTCTCCTTTCGGCGCTTCAATGGCGGAGTATGTCTCGCCCTCCGGGGCGGTTATGGGCCCCTTTGTTACCAGCACGAAGTGGTGTATCAGGGCTTCCATATCCTCCATCACCTTTTCCTTCGGGGGCAGGGTGAACTTCGGCGCGTCGGGCGCCATCACCGGGCCGGGCGGGAGCTTCTCTATGCACTGCCTGACAATCCCGTTGGACTGTCTGAACTCCTCCATCCTCACGCGGTAGCGGTCGTAGGTGTCGCCGTTAGTGCCGGTGGGGACATCGAATTCGACCTGGTCGTATGCGTCGTAGGGGGCGAACTTCCTCAGGTCGTAGGGTACGCCGGAGCCCCTTATCATGGGGCCGGTGAGGCCGAGGTTCGCGGCATCCTCCGCCGAGACCACGCCGATGCCTATTGTCCTCTTGAGCCATATGCGGTTCTGGTCGATGAGGGTCTCGTACTCCAGCAGCCTTCCGGGGAACTCCTCGGTGAACTTCCAGAGGCTGTCGAGGAACTCCTGCGAGACGTCGTTTCTGACGCCGCCGATCCTCGGGTAGCTAACGGTGAGCCTTGCCCCGCAGAGCATCTCGAACAGGTCGTTAATCCATTCCCTCTCCCTGAAGGCATAGAGGAAAACGGTCATTGCGCCGATATCCAGGGCGTGGGTGGCGAGCCACAGGAGGTGGCTCGATATCCTGGCCATCTCGGACACCATCGTCCGTATAAATTTGGCCCTCTCGGGGGGCTCCACTCCGAGGAGCCTTTCCACCGCCACCACGTAGCCTACGTTGTACGACATGGAGGCCACGTAGTCGAGCCTGTCGGTAAGGGGCAGCGCGGAAAGGTACGTCCTGTTCTCCCCGAGCTTTTCCACTCCCCTGTGCAGGTAGCCCACGTGGGGGGTGCATTTCGCTACGGTCTCGCCCTCGAGCTCGAGCACCAGCTTCAGCACGCCGTGTGTGGCCGGGTGCTGGGGGCCCAAGCTCAGCGTCAGCTCTTCGCGCGCCGAGGTTTCCTTGTCTACCTGTTCCATTCGAACTCCTTGAAGCGCTTTGCCTTGTCGAGGACTTCCTTGTAAGCAGGCCATTCCTTATCGGGGCCGGGGCCTTCGAGCGGGTAGTCCTTTCTCAGGGGGTGGCCCTCCCAATCCTCCGGAAGCAGCACTCGCCTGAGGTCGGGGTGCCCCTCGAACTCTATCCCGAACATGTCGAAGCACTCCCGCTCGTGCCAGTCGGCGCCCTTCCATACGGGCATTACGCTCTGGATTTTCGGGTCGTCTTCGGGGACCTGGGCCTTTAGCCTTATCATGTGCCTGTGCTTTATCGAATAAAGATGGTATACGACCTCGAACCTCGGCTCTTTCTTTCCGAAATAGTCCACGCCGCAGAGGTCTTTCAATAAGTCCATCGACATGTCGGGCTCGTCGTGGAGCCACCCGGCGACACCAAGGATGCTTTCCTTTTTAAGGACGACCGCGGCCTGTCCCCTGTACTCGCTTGCCGAGACAACGGCCTCGGGGAACTTTTCCTTGATTTTGTCGGCTATCTGAAGCGGCTCCACCGGAAGTACTCCTTTCTAATCTTGTCCTGAAGCCTGAGGAACCCGTCCATCAGGGCCTCTGGCCTCGGCGGACATCCCGGCACGTATACGTCTACCGGCAGGAAGGCGTCGCCTCCCTGCACCGTGCTGTAGGTGTTGAAAACCCCGCCCGAGCATGCGCACGAGCCCATCGCCATCACGTACCTGGGCTCGGGCATCTGGTCGTAAACACGCCTGAGGACCGGCGCCATCTTCTTGGTCACAGTCCCGGCTATTATAAGGACGTCGGACTGCCTGGGGGATCCCCTGAATATAATCCCGAACCTGTCAAGGTCGTAGTGTGCCGAGCCTGCGGTCATCATCTCTATCGCGCAGCACGCCAGGCCGAAGGTCATCGGCCAGATGGAGGACAGCCTGCTCCAGTTGACCACCTTGTCGATAGTCGTGATTATCGAGTTGGCCCCGGGTACTACCTTGATGCCTTCCTCTATTTCAACTACGCCCGTATTGTCCAAAACCATCCGCTTGGCACTCCTTTCAGTCCCATGTGAACGCGTCCTTCTTCCAGGCGTAAATATAACCGACAAGAAGGATAAATATAAAGAGCATCATCTCGACGTATGCGAAAAGCCCGATCTTGTCGAACACCACCGCCCATGGATAAAGGAAGACGACCTCAACGTCAAACACCACAAACAGCATTGCAATGATATAAAACTTTACGGAGAACCTCATCCTCGGTTCTCCTATGGGGGGGTTGCCCGATTCGTAGGGGGTGAGTTTTTCGGCGTAGGTCCTGCGTGGCCTGAAGATCGAGCACACAACCAGGGTGCCCAGGCCGAAGGCCGTAGCTATCATCATAAAGATGAGTATCGGCAGATAATCTGATGGAATATACTGTCCGGGCATCCCCGTTATTATACGCATTGGAACAAGAATTGTTAATTATTACTATTAATGGGCTCATAACCGGGAATTATAGGCACGAAAATCGCGGTTTTCAGCCTTCTTTATAACTGCAATTACTATGGATTACAGTCCGCAAAGGCTGCCTGCCCGTTTAATTCCGGTGTTTCGCCGGCATGAAAGGGGCATAAAGACTGTGAAAAACCCCGTGACATCCGGATAAAAGCTCAACAAGAGATGTCCGGCACGGGGAGGGCACTATAATTGATGACTTTTATTATTCTATTTGTTAAAATGAGTAAGTTCGCAAAACAAATCCTGTGAGGCCCAGTGAAGACCGTACTGATTGTTGAAGACTCGGCGACGACCCGCTCCATGATAAGGGCAATCATCGAGGATTTCGATGAGCTTGAAACCGTGGAGGCCACCTCGGGGTTTGAGGCCTTAAAACAGCTGCCGGCACATGAACTGGACCTCGTGGTTACCGACATAAACATGCCGGACATCAACGGCCTTGAGCTCATTAATTTTATAAGGAAAGACGAGCGCTACGTAAACATTCCCATTATTATTATCAGTACGGAAAGAAGCGAGGAAGACAAAAAGCGGGGCGTGGCCCTCGGTGCAAATGCATATATTACGAAGCCGTTCAAGCCGAACGACCTACGGGAACTTCTTAAAGAACTGTTTGACCTATGAAGTCCTCAGAGAGCGATTTCGTTGCCGAGTGCGAATATATACTCGAGTAAGCCTGAAGGCTCATTCTTGAGATACAGGAAATCTCCTGCCTGGTGATAGACCACGAATCGATAAACGCCATTTTCCGTTCCATTCATACCTTAAAAGGCCTTTCTGGCCTGTTCTG
>DAOUWH010000278.1 GCA_030667205.1 Nitrospirota bacterium | reverse complement strand
GAGTGGGGCCTCGATTTGAGGCTTTTCAAGAACGATGAGGCGCTAAAATGGATAAAGCCGGCCGAGGACCACTCAGAATGCTGCTACCAGCTCAAGACCATGCCGCTCAGAACCGCCATCAGGTCCCTTGGCCTTAAGGCCCTCATTACAGGGGTGCGGTGGGACGAGCAGGAGGCGCGCTCAAACGAGGAGTACTTCTCGCAGCGGTCCAATCCCAGGCACGTTAGGGTCCAGCCCATACTCCATTTCACAGAGGCTGACATCTGGGAACATATACGGAAGCACAACATCCCTTACTGCAAACTCTATGACAGGGGCTTCAGGAGCTTAGGCTGCCTCCCGTGCACAACTCCCGCCACCAAAGACGGCCCCGAAAGGGCGGGCAGGTCCCTGGACAAGGAGACCGTCATGGCGAAGCTGAGAGAGATGGGCTATTTTTAGCCAAATACTGAATAGGTCACTCGAATTATGAAGATCGCAATTAATGCAATACCGTTAATGGGGCCACTGACCGGGGTCGGCACCTACCTGTACAACCTTGTTACCGAATTCAAAAAGCTGAATCCGGATAACGATTACAGTTATTACTACGGCTACTTTACAAGGAGATTTAAATACGGCGCAGAAAATAATAAGCTTTATAAAATAAAGGAATTCATAAAAAAGATTCCTGTCGTTTCATCGGTTGCAAGAGAGCTCAACCGCAAGCTGGCAACCTTTCAGCTTGAGTCATACGACGTCTACTTCGAGCCCAACTTCGTCCCACTCGGCATTCGTGCAAGAAAGACCGTTGTAACTATCCATGATTTCTCTTTTCACCTGCATCCCGAGTGGCATCCCGACGATAGGGTGAAATACTTCTCGAAACATTTCTTTGAGGGCATTAAAAAAGCCGACATAATAATCGTCCCTTCAGAGCACACACGCAAGCAGGCCACCGAATTGCTGAAGGGCAGTGGCGCAAAATTTGTGACAATACCGCACGGGTATAACAGAATATTCAGCCCCCATGGCAGTACTGCGTCGGACAAGCATTGCACAGGGAAATACATTTTATTTGTTGGGTCTATAGAGCCCAGGAAAAACCTGCTTTCCCTTCTCAAGGCATACATGGCCCTGCCTAAATATATCAAGGACGACTTCACCCTCCTGCTTGTCGGCTTCAAGGGTTGGAACAACGGCGAGGTAATGAGCCTCCTTGGGAAACTCGAGGGCCATGTGCGGTATCTGGGATATGTGGCCAGCGAGGAACTGGCCCAGCTGTACAGGGGTGCCTCTTGCTTTGTATATCCCTCCATCTATGAGGGCTTCGGGCTCCCGCCCCTTGAAGCAATGGCATCCGGTTGCCCGGTGGTGGTCTCAAACGCTACGAGCCTTCCCGAGGTCTGCGGGGATGCCGCCTATTATGTGGATCCCCGAAGCCCCGACAGTATAGCCGGGGGGATCCAGGCGGTACTGACTGACGAGACGCTGCGCAAGGGCCTGGTCGAGAAGGGCATCGGAAGGGCAAGTAATTTTAGCTGGGAGCGTTCCGCTATGGAGCACATCAGGGTTTTTAGCGAAGTGCTCAAATCATGAAAACCGCCGTAGTCCACGACTGGTTGGTAACCTTTGCAGGTGCCGAAGCGGTACCTGAACAGATTCTCAAGCTATATCCAGAAGCGGACCTATACAGCCTTATAGATTTCCTGTCCGAGGATATGCGGGTGAGGCTTCAGGGGAAGAAGGCCGAAAGGTTCGGGGTGAGCAGGTTCGGGAGAGAGTTCCGCGAGTTCATGGAGCAAGCAACGAGAAAACCGCAGCCTTAGCGCAAAGGGAGGTCTGTATCACACCTGTATTATTCATATTGGCACTCGCAGCATCAGGTGCTTTGCTTTATTTATGTTTCCATAGGGCAGAAAACGGCCTGCGCGTTACGTACGGCGTCATTTTTGACTCCCTCTTTGCCGGCCTCCTCCTGTCGTCGATTTTTGGCATCTTGCTCCTTGAGATAGGAACGTTCAGTGTTGGCAACCTGACAACCGTGCTCTTCGTCTTTTCT
>DAOUWH010000094.1 GCA_030667205.1 Nitrospirota bacterium | reverse complement strand
TCCTCCTTTATTATCCTCTATATATGGTTACATGTACATGCCGCCGTTTACGTGAAGGACCTGGCCGGTTATGTATCCCGCCTCGGGCGAGGCAAGGAACACAACACAGCTGGCTACGTCCTCCGGCGTGCCGAACGCCCCAAGCGGTATGACGCGCTTCATCTCCTCCTTTACGTTTTCAGGAAGGGCGTCTGTCATGGCGGTCATAATAAAGCCAGGCGCCACTGCGTTTGCCGTAATGCCCCTGGATGCGTATTCCCTTGCCGTGGTCTTGGTAAGGCCCACTATGCCCGCCTTCGAGGCCGAGTAGTTGGCCTGGCCGGGGTTTCCCATGAAGGCGACCACGGAAGCGATGTTTATAATCCTCCCGTAGCGCTGTTTGGCCATAACCTTAACGGCCTCCTTCGAACACAGGAACACGCTCTTCAGGTTGATGGCGATTACGCTGTCCCAGTCCTCCTCCTTCATCCTCATGAGGAGGCCGTCGCGGGTGATGCCTGCGTTATTGACGAGGATGTCGAGCCTCTCGAACTTCTCCTTGACCCCGGAGATGACCCTGGCCACGTCGTCGGCGTTTGAGACGTCCATTTTGGCGGCCATCGTCTTGACGCCCGTGGCCTCTATCTCGCCGGCGGTCTCCTTTGCCGCAGCCTCATCGATATCCGCGATGGCTACGTTCACGCCCTTTGCGGCGAGTGCACCGGCAACGGATTTTCCAATACCCCTTGCGCCTCCGGTAACGAGCGCGGACTGTCCTTTAAACTCCACTTATATTTTCTCCATAATAAATATAGCTATAAATTGTAGCAGAGAGCCTCCGGGGTTTTCCAGTCCTTTATCCGGGACTTTATATCTGTAACTTTATTCCTTCACGAAATACCACATGAAACGTGTTATTAGCCGGAGTTCATTGACAAAAGTTAAAGCTTTACATTTAAATTGTCAGGGCATGGCACCACATGCGCCAAAAATTATATAATACCAAGATAAACGAGGCTGGCTTTCTTAAGGAGCAGCGGAAGATTAGGGGCATGTCTGATTTCAGGATACTCAAGGAGTCGGGAGAGACCGAAGAGTACGACAGGCGGAAGATACGGGCCTCGCTTCTGAGTTCGGGCATAAAGGCCGACGACGCGGAAAAGATCATCGACATGGTCACCCGGACTCTAATCCCCCCCTTCACCACCCGCAAGGTTTTTAAGGCCGTCAAAAAATACATGCGCCGCTATAACGCCGTCTCCACCATGAAATACTCCATCAAACAGGCCATCTACGCCCTTGGCCCCAGCGGCTACCCTTTTGAAAGATACATCGCAAGAGTTCTTGAGCACCAGGGGTATGAGACAGAGGTCGGAAAGTTAGTGGAAGGCCACTGTGTTACACACGAGGTCGATGTGGTGGCACGCAAGAACAACCTGTGCTACGTCATCGAGTGCAAGTTCCACCAGAACCGCAGATCGATATCGGACGTAAAAACCGCCCTCTATATCCATTCGCGGTTCCTGGACATCGTGAAGGCCAACAACATCTGCCCCTCGAAAAATCCCGTGCACAAGGGCATGCTCGTCACCAACACAAGGTTTACCTCGGAGGCCATCAAGTATGCCGAATGCGTGGGGCTCAAGACGATGGGCTGGAAATATCCCGCCGGGCAAAGCCTTGAAACTGTCATAGAGGACGGCAGGACCTATCCGGTGACCATACTTCCGGCGGCAACCAAAGCGATAGTCCATGCCCTCATGGAAAACGACATCGTGCTTGCAAGCGACCTGTGCGACGCAAACACCAGGAGGGTGGCAAGGCTCACGGGCCTCAAGCCCGACGTGGTATCTCGCCTCAAGGTGCAGGCGCAGCAGATCTGCGGCTGATCCAGCCGGGCTTTTTAAGGCCTGAGTTTTCGAGCTAAAGGAAGCGGGCGAGCTTACGCCGCCGAAATTTACTTAAAAAGCATTTCCCTCTTTTTCCTCAGGTAGGCCTTTGTAAGCTCCATCGCGACGATTATCAGCAAACCGAAGCCTGCCATTGCCGCGATGTCCGGGGCAGCGGGCATTACCACTCCGAATGCGTCCCTTACGGCAGGCACCTGCATGAGCCCCGCTATCAGGGCAATCTCCCATACAAGCGCAATCACGAGCCACTTGTGCGGCGGGGCCTTAAAAATGCTGTAGTGCATGGAGCGGAAGTTTAAAGCAATCGCAAGCTCTATAACTATGAACATGAAAAACATCCTTGTCCTTGCAAGCTCCATATCGGGCTGGCTGTGAAAGAACACCCAGAGGAACACAGGGAACTCGATGGCCACCGCCATGAGCATGAAAGTCCTCACATCCTTTGAAAATACGCTTTCCGAGGGCCTTCTGGGCGGCCTCTGCATGATGTCCGGGTCGGGCGGAGAGACCCCCAGCGCAAGCGCGGGAAGGCCGTCGGTGGCAAGGTTAACGTAGAGTATTGCCGCGGGCAAAAGGGGCAGGAACTCAGGCCCCATCACGAGCACCACGCCGCCGATGACGAGCACCTCGGTAATGTTGCACCTCAGGAGGAACGTAAGGTATTTTTTAATGTTGTCGTATATCCAGCGCCCCCGCTCAATGGCGAGCACAATAGTGGCGAAGTTATCGTCGCTGAGTACTATGTCCGCGGCCTCCTTGGCAACGTCCGTCCCCGTAATGCCCATGGCTATGCCTATGTCTGCGTGTTTTAAGGCCGGGGCGTCGTTTACGCCGTCTCCGGTCATGGCTACGACCTCGCCGCGCTTCTTCCACGCCCTGACAATCTTCAGCTTGTCCACCGGAGACACCCTGGAATACACGCTCACCCTGTCCACCACGGCCTCGAACTCCTCGTCGCTCATGGCCTCAAGCTCCTTGCCGGTAAGCTCCAGGTCGCCGTCGTTGTATATCCCCATCTCGCGGGCAACCGCAAGGGCGGTTATCTTGTGGTCGCCAGTGATCATCACGGGCTTCATGTGGACGTCCTTGCAGACCTGTACTGCATCGATGGCCTCGGGCCTCGGCGGGTCCATCATGCCCACAAGGCCGAGGAATACAAGCTCCCGCTCCATGTCCTCACCCTCGTCCGTAACGCCATCAAGGCCCCTTTGGGCGAGGGCCAGCACCCTCAGGGCGACCTCGGCCATCCGGGTGTTTCCCTCTTCTATTTCAGCCTTCTGATTATCTTTAAGAGGGGCCACCGAGCCGTCGGCGTTCATGACCTGCGAACATCTTTCAAGCACGACCTCGTGGGCGCCCTTGATATATGCCACCCTGCCCCTGGGGCTTTCGTGCACGGTGGTCATGAGCTTTCTTTCGGAGCTAAACGGCACCTCACCCACTCGCTTGAACTCCTCTCGCATAACGCCCCGCTTGAGCCCCGCCTTTCGCGCGGCCACCACGAGGGCGGCCTCGGTCGGGTCGCCCTTTATGTTCCACTTCCCGTCTATCTCGACAAGGCCCGCGTCGTTACAGAGCAGGCCGCACAGGAGAAGCCCGCTCAGCGGGTTTTTATCAACAGACAACGCCTCGCCAGTTAAAAACTCCCCCACAGGCTCATAGCCCGCCCCTGTGACCTCGACGTATTTTCCACCCGTGTAGAGCTTCCTTACGGTCATCTCGCCTTTGGTAAGGGTGCCGGTCTTGTCGGTGCAGATGACCGTGGTGCTGCCGAGGGTCTCTACGGCGGGCATCTTACGCACAAGGGCGTTTCGCTTTGCCATCTCGTGCATGCCGATGGCGAGGGCTCCGGTGACGATGGCCGCAAGGGCCTCCGGCACGGCGGCCACTGCGAGGGCTACGCCGAACATAAGCATCGTTATCATGGACTCAAGCGTAAACGCCCCGGCAGAGACCTGCCTCACTGTGCTTACGCCTATCACCAGCGCGCATATCGCGAGGGCGGCAAGCCCGAGCCACTTTCCTATCTCCGCCGTCCTTTTCTCAAGCGGGGTCTTCTCCGTCTTTACGGCGGACACTTCGCGGGCTATCTTTCCGAACTCGGTGCCCATGCCCGTGGCGGTGACTACGGCACGCCCCCTCCCGTATGTAACAATGCTTCCGGTGTAGACCGTGTTTTTCCTGTCGGGGACCGAAACGTCTTCGCCAAGCGCTTCGATATGCTTTGCCACGGGCACCGACTCCCCTGTAAGCGGGGCCTCGTCGCACCTTAAAGATGCCGACATTATAAGCCTCGCATCGGCAGGCACCCTGTCGCCCGCCTCAAGCACAAGGACGTCGCCGGGCACGACACGGGAGGTCTCCATCTCCTGCTCCTTGCCGTCTCTCAGGACGGTTATCGTGGCCTGAAGCATCTTTTTAAGGGCATCAAGGGCGCGCTCGGCGCGGTACTCCTGGAAAAACCCGAGGCCAGCGGAGAAGACCACTATCACGGCGATTATCAGGGCGTCTACCGTCTCCCCCACGAGGATGGAAAGTCCGGTCGCAATAAGAAGTATTATTATGAGGATGTTTTTGAACTGGTCGAGGAAAAGCTTTACGGGCGAGGCACGCTCCTCTGTCTTGAGCTCGTTGGGGCCGAAGTGCTCGAGCCTCCGCCGGGCTTCCACCTCCGTAAGCCCCTCATGGGCGCTTTCGAACTCCTTTAAAACCTCATCCCAGGTGTGGGCATGCCACAAGGACATTTTCTAACCCCCCCCTTAAACCAATGCTCCGGCCTGATATTCTACCTTATTACGGACTAAATGAGAATCCGTGCGGCCTCCACAATCTTACGGATCCCATTTTATAATAATTATGCGCCTGTTTAGGAGCTTGCCAAACGAAGATTATTTGCCCCAAATGCAATTTAAGCAGCCCGACGGGGCCGGGGCATGCGGGAAATGCGGTATTAATCATAGACCGCCGAACAGGGCATAAAAAAGGGGGCCGCGATGCGGCCCCCTTTTTTACTTTGTGAATTACTTTGCGTTCGGGCGTTTACCCTTGTCGTGGGGCACGAGAACCTCAAGCACCGGGCTTGTACCAACGCCTGCTTCGTTTTCGGCAAAGAGGGTTATCTTATATATCCTCCCGTCCTTGTCCTGCCCTTTTCTCCAGGCCTCGACAGGCAGAAACACGCTGAACTTGCCGTTTTCGCTCACTGTAAGCTCGCCCTCCGAGGTGTGGGTCCCGTACTCGTCCTCGATGCTGTAGCCAGCCCTATAGATCGAACAGCCCTGCGGCATGGTTGCGGTGCCGGTTACTGTAACGGTCTCCATGCTGTGGTTGGGCGGCCAGAGGACATCGGGGCCAAAGCCGCTTATCTTGACCTCGGGCTTACTTGTGCAGTCTCTGGGGTAATCCGCCTCAAATCCAGTCAAATATGCAACTCCACGATGTCCCTGTCCCTGAGCACGTAGTCGCGCTGCACCCGCTGGCCGGGAAATTTTGAAGAGCCCCATATGCAGGCGTACTTCAGCCCCGCCGTGAAATCCTTGTGCACGGCCCTCGTAAGGTCGATTACTGTTGCGCCCGCGGGCAGGGTAAACGGCGTACCCAGGTCAGGCTCCTTGCCCGGCTCCTTGGTGTATACCCTCACGATACGGGCCGCCTCAAAAACCGTGTTCCTCAGTTCCTCGAACCCCTCCTGAGTCATTGCCGAAACTCCGACCACGGGGCAGGTATCCTGATACTTCCCGCTTAATATTTTAAACCCCTCCGCGGCACCCGGGGCGTCGGACTTGTTTCCGGCTATGAGGGCCCGCTTTACGACTCCCTTTTCTGCCCCCTCCTTAGGATGGATGTTCCACTGCTGAAGCTGCCCGATAAGAAGCTCCGCCCGGACATCGGGGGCGTCGGTGAGGTCTATCACAAGCAGGAGGATGTCGGCTACTCTGAGTATCCCCGATACCCAGCCGTCGGTGGACTCGTTGCCTATGGGCGGGATGTCCACGAGCTGTATCTGGATGTCCTCATACGGCATCATCCCCTGAAACGGCATCACCGTGGATACAGGATAGTTGGCTATGACGGGTTTAGCATTAGTAAGCGAGGCGAGCACCGAGGATTTCCCCGAATTCGCAAACCCCGCGAGCGCCACCTGCGCGGCCCCCTCCTTCGAGACGCTGAAGAGGTCGCCGCGCCCGCCCTTTTTCTTTTTTTGCGCCTCGTCCTTGAGCTTCGAAAGACGCCTTCTGAGGTCCGCCCTTATCTTGTCCGTGCCCTTGTGCTTGGGCACGCTGGAAATAAGGGCCTCAAGGGCGGCGACCTTCGCAGGGCCCGGAGGGGCCTCCTTGTAGGTCTTTTCAGCCTCGTAATACTCAGGCGGCAGGTTTGCGGGCACTTACTGCCTCCTTGCAAAGAGCACGAGCGCACCTGCGGCCATGCATACCGATATGGCCACCGGCAGGAGCACCGGCGCCACCCAGGGCCCGGGTATCAGGAAAAGCACGTCCATGTCCATGATGCCCCTGGGCCAGCCAAGCCATACCCTGAGGAACACGTAGTAAAAAATGTCCCACAGCGCAAAGCACCATAGAAAAGCCGCCGCCC
>DAOUWH010000071.1 GCA_030667205.1 Nitrospirota bacterium | reverse complement strand
CGTCATCCAGTACTATGCCACCACCGAGCTACACATCTACAAGCCGGCGAAACCGAAGGCGACATTTAAGAACGTCAACAGGAGCGATTCCCCCCTATGCCACGTCTCCGTGGGCAGGTGGATGAAGAAGGAGGGCGTGAAGTTCTTTACGCCCGAGAGAAAGGAGCGCTGCGCAAGGCTCTCCGCAGACATCGCGGTAGAGACGGTAAGGCTCCTTAACCTGTGGGCAGACGGAAAGTACAAACCGGCCTATGGAAACCAGGCCAAGATGCACGGCATGACCACGCAGAATAACTGTGCGGACTGCCACGACAATAAATAACGATAGGTAGCGTCGCTAAAGAAGCGATGCCTGTGGGGAGGGCCCCCGCGCCCTCCCCACCCCCAAACACCGCAAAAAGGAGGTTTCAATAGTAATGAAAAAAGTCCTGCCATTTATCCTGTTGTTAGTGTTTGCGGCCTGCCTGCCCGGTCTCGCATATGCCGAGCCCATGGAAATACCGGAGGGCTCAAAGTGTCACATCTGCGGCATGAAGGTGGCTCCGGGCTCCCCGTATTCAGCCCAGACGGTAGATGAGGGCAACCTGCTTCCGTTTTGCGATATCGGAGACATGCTCCACTACTACAAAAAACAGGAGGAAAAACCCACCGAGCTTTATGTAAGAGGTGCCCAAAGCCGAGAGTGGACCGGGGCCCAAGGAGCCTTTTACGTGAAGAGTGACTCATTCTCCACTCCCATGGGATGGGGCATCGCGGCCTTCTCGGACAAAGAGGAGGCCGAAAAGTTCGGCGAAGCAATGACTTTCGAGGAGGCTTTAGACGCACTTGAATAAACTCCGGTATCTGTCTATCGCACTTGCGATACTTGCCCTTGCGCTTGCCTCGTGCGCAGATAAGCCCTCATACCCGGAAGCTGCCGGGGCGGGCGAGGAAGTACGGTTCTCCATAAACACACTGGAGGAGGGGAAGCCTGTTTTCCGCTCCCTTGAGTACGAGGGCACGAAAATCGATTACATTGTGCTCAAAACCGACAGAGGCGTGGAGTCCTATCTCGACGCATGCGCCAAGTGCTACCCCAAGAAGCGGGGCTACAGGGCAGCTGAAGACTATCTCGTGTGCGTGGCCTGCGGGAAGCGATACCCCATCAAAAAACTCACGGGCATAGGGAGCTGCTACCCGATCCCCCTTAAGGGGAGTACCGCGGGGGACGGCTACATTATAGAGAAAATGGAACTCATCAAAGGGAAAAAATACTTTTAAAGGGCCACCGGCCTTCTTATCAGAAATTGCAATCAGATTGCCAATTCAAGTGTTAAAGGGGACGTGTCCCCTTAAAAAATATCCGTCCAGACCTTGATGGCTGCGCCCGAGATGATGAGGGCCAGAAGCCATCTGAGGTGTTTGGTATCAGTCTTTTTACTGACCATGCCGCCCACCCTCGCCATGGGTATGGCCCCAAGGAGCATGGCCCCGGCCATAAGGAACGGCACCTGCCCTGTGGCTACCTTCCCGAAAAGCCCGGCAGTCGCGGACAGCACCCCTATGGCAAGCGTGCTTCCCAGGGCCACCCTTAAGGGTATCCTGAGGACATAGAGCAGCACGGGTATTGTGATGAAGGCCCCGCCCTGCCCCACCATGCCGAGGAAAAACCCAAGGCCCAATCCTATGGCAATCGCCAGTGGCCGGTTAAAGCTCACCTTATCTTCGGTAACTTCGTCGTGCCTGTAGCTGCGCGGCATGAACATCATGGCCGCCGCCGTAATCGCAAGCACCCCGAATATAAAGAGCAACGCCCCGTCGGGCACCGCCTTTGAGGCCAGAGAGCCCGCAAGCGAGGAGGCAAAAAGCGAAAGCCCAAGCGTAAGCACGAGAGACTTATTGACCAGTTTCTCACTCTTATAAAAAAAAGTCGCCGAGAGCGAGGCGAAAAAGCCCTGGGCCATCGTAAGCCCCGTGATGCTTTTGACATCCATGGGCTCAAAGCCCAGGGCAGGGGTCATGTAGAAAAGTACCGGAAACAGAATAATGCCCCCGCCCAGGCCGAGGAAGCCAGAGAGGAACCCGACCGCCGAGCCGGCCATAAACAGGAATGCAAAGAACTCAAGCGGCATTTATGGCTCTACGCTTATCCTTTTGCCTTCTTCGAAGGGGCCTTCCACGATATCGCCGATGTGGGCCGCAAGGAGGTCCGCGGCCTCAAGCGAGGATACGAGTTGGCCTTTCTTCCCCTCTGGCACGAATATAAGGAGGCCGCCGGAGGTCTGGGCGTCGTTCAAAAGCATCTTCTGGGCATCAGGCACGCCGTCGGCGTAGCTTACGTGTCGGCTGAATGTCTGAAAATTGGCCCTTGTTCCTCCGGGCACCTTGTCCTGCCGGGCAAAGTCGAGCGCATCTGTAAAGTAGGGCACGCGGCCCGCATGCAGGCGCGCAAGGACATTGCTTGCGTTAAGCACCTCCAAGAGGTGCCCGATAAACCCGAAGCCGGTAATATCGGTGGCCGTGCTTATGCCCACCTCAAGCATTATCTCGCCCGCCCGCCTGTTAAGGGCCGCCATGGCACTGGTAATCTCTTCGACCGAGGCCTCGCTTGCTACACCTGCCCTTATTGCCGTGGATATGACCCCGGTGCCCAGGGGTTTTGTAAGTATCAGGGCATCTCCGGGCTGCGCCTTGGCGTTGTCGAGTATCTTATCCGGATGTATCAGGCCGAGCACCGCATATCCGAACTTGGGCTCCTTGTCCTTTATCGTGTGCCCCCCGATGATAGCGACCCCTGCCTCGGCCATCTTATCGATACCCCCCCTGATTATCTCCTTGAGCGAGGGCCTGAACTCGGCATCGCCCGGAAAGGAAGCAAGGTTGAGGGCCGCAACAGGCCTTCCGCCCATGGCCCAGATGTCCGAGAGAGCGTTGGCCGCGGCAATGGCGCCGAAGAAGTACGGGTCGTCCACTATTGGAGTAAAGAAGTCCGCCGTCAGCACGACGGCAATATCGTCCGTAATTTTATACACTCCGGCGTCGTCGCAGTGTGCAAGGCCCACCAGCACATTCTTGTCTGTTATCTCCGGTAGCTGCCCCAGCACGTGGGACAGGTCCTCAGGACTGAACTTGGCAGCTCAACCGGCGCACGAAGACATCTGCGTAAGCTTCATGTCCATATCGGCCCTCCTTTCTCCAGCCATAGTAAATATACCAGATTTTTCAGCTTATATATCAAATCATTCAGAATTCGTATCTTATCTGGAGGTAGGCATTGTCGTTTCGGTCCAGCCGCCCGAACTGGCCGTCCGCCTCCCCGCCGAAAATAATCCCCCCCACCGCTGCCCAGACGTTGTCCGTAAATTTATACTTCACCTCGGGATTAAGCATATAGTCGTCGGCAGAGGGACTGTAGAAAGCAAACAGAGAAAGCTTCAGGTTCTGGTGCATGAGAAAGCGCGTAAGCCTCAGCGTAGCAAGCTGGTAGAGCCTGTCCGCTTTCGGAAAACCTGCGGGCAGGGTTCTTTCGTAAGCGGAATAATCATGCATGTGCTCAAGAAAATACTGAAGCCCTAAAGTGAAGTCTTCCATGAGCTGCCTCTTATAGGCCACAAGGAATCGCGTCGATGAATTTGGCACAGAGGGGTCATCGCCCGCCCTGTCCTGCCCTGAGTCGTAATAACCCGCCTCAAGCCCCAGGATGCCGCCCATGGCCCTGCCCTCGACACTTGCGCCGTAGACCGAAAGCTCAGGATAAAAAAGCCTTCCTGCGGAAGACACCGAAGGCATCCCGTAAAATCCCCTGTAGTAATATAACGCCACGTCGCGCTCTCCGATGCTGCGGTATGCCCTCACCGCCACCTCGGTGTTCTCGAAGGTCACGGCAGGGTCATCTCCTCTAAGGTCCTGAGAGGAGCGAAACCGATCCCCCCGTGGAAAGGTATCCGGCGTAAAGGAGGGCACGAGCACGACATCGAAGCTCGCAAAAGAGGGATAAAGCCCGGCCTTTACGCCGTCAACCCCTTTTTTCATGTACTCAAGCGGCCTGCCTGAGTAAAATGCCTCGTAGTCCTTTGGGAATAGGTCGTTTACGAACACCAGGTCGCCAAGTCCCCATGTGATTATCTGCCTTCCGAACCTGAGGTCCCAGTTGTCGTAAACGAGGTCAAGGTAGCCCTCTCTCAGTTCCACGCGGGTATCATCATCGACATGGTCATAGAAGAAGTCTGTCTTCAGGAAAAGAAGGGACGATTCATTAACCGCTTCCATCTTTAATTGCAACCGCTCCTCGGCCCACTTGAATTCTTCGCCGTTAGGGTTTTCGGATGCAGTATTGAGGGAAAAATTTCCCTGAAGAAATCCATGCAGGGAGACCTCTGACGCCCTGGAATACGAGGGGCAAAGCAGCACGAAGGCAACCGCCGCAAGTTTTAAAATCCCGCGGAGAGGTACGCTTACCTGACCCATTTCTTCGGCGGCTGTTTGAGGTAGCGTTCTGAAAAAAGGCTGTCCTTTATGCCGACATTGTAGTCAACTTCCTTGAAGGTGACCTCGGTCCTGTGCCCGCTTTTGAGGTTTTTCATTGTCCTTTTAACCGCGGTTGGAAAGCCCTTTACGTCCTTTATCTCATCCGCCAAAAATACCCTGTAAAGCTCACCGCCTCTGTCGTAGTACTCATCCTTAAGCGGCAGGAAGTTTTCCTTGTCGACCCATGAGAGCTTCTGGCTGTAGTCCATATCCCCGGCCTTCGGGGTGCTTTTTACCACGTAGCAGTCTCTGCCGTTTAAGACATCTTCCTTTATCAGTTCATGCGTGTCGTCTTCAAGGTCCCTTCCCGAGACGTCCTCGTAGGTGAAATCCGAGCCCACGAAGCTGGAGGCCTTGTCCTCGGCGGCGATCCTCCGAACCATCTTTATTGCCGGCACGTAGAGCCACCTGTCGTCGTCCCTGCCGGTGTACTTGTGGACCATGAAGGCCATGTCCCTTACGTCTGCGGGACGGAAGAAGTAGATGAAATATTTCTGCTCTTTATCTTTGAAATTCTTCCTGAGCATGGTCATCTCACGCACGCGCTCCTTGCCACGCTTTGTAATGAGCTTCATCACGACCCGCGCCTTCAGGTCCCCGCCCTGGTAAAAGAAAGCCTCCTGGGATTTAGCGGCAACTTCCGCGCCGCCGAGCGCATGGGCGCCCCCGGCGAAGATCAGGATAAAAAACAGCGCTGCGAGCAGGGTTCTTATCATATCCGGCCTCCGCATGGTCTCAGGTTTTCTTCAAAAGCGTTTTTTCGAAGCTCCCTATCAGGGCCGGCATGAATACGAGGCTGGTCATCCCCGCAAAGAACGCCAGGGCGCCGAAGAACAGCCCCACCGTTATATAGGGCGTAAGGGTCGCAAACACCAAGGGGAGGAAACCGAGCCCCACAGTCACGGCATTTCTGAATATCGCAAGGGCGGGCTCTCCCCCCATGGTCCACTGCATCGTCAAGCGCAGGTCTCCCAATTCCTTGAACTTCTCCCTGAACCTCTGCACGAAGTGGATGGCGAAATCGACCCCCAGGCCGAGGGCCAGCGTGGAGCAGACCGCGATGGGCATATCGTATTCCTTGCCGCCGTAGCCAATAAGCCCGTAGCTGAAGAGCACGGAGAACCCCAGCGGGAACATAGCCGCAAGCCCCCACCAGAGGGAGCGGAACTGTACTACCAGCAGGATGAATATTATCCACCAGGAGCCCACCGTGGCCTTGAGCATCCCGACCACCATCAGCCGCTGCCAGGTTATATTCAGATACGGAAGCCCCGACCACTGCACCTTAATGCCGCCGGGCGGCGGGTTGGCCTCCATATATTTTTCAACGTCCCCGACAACGGCGGTCATGTCCCTGTTGTCCCCCGAGCGAAGCTGCACCCAGATGTTTGCCTTGCTGAAGTCGTAGTCCACGAAGTTGTCAAGCTCGTCCGGGTCGCTCGACATCAAGAACAGAAAGAGATATTGACCGATGGCCTCCTTCGTATCCGGCAGCACGTCATAGTGCTTGTCCTCGTCGTGCAGCACGTAGTTTACCCTCTTTACCACGTCGGCCACGGAGGTGGTCTTTCCCACAAGCGGATTCAGGCCCAGGTGGCGCTGAAGCCCTTCTATATAGCCCATCACCTCGGGCCTCTTCATGTCGTCGGGCTCGCCGCCCTCCAGAGCTAGATACGAGATATAGGTGCCGCCTATGAGGTCGTTTAAAACCCTGTCGGCGACCCTTATGGGGTGGCTTCCCTTGAACCACTTAACGGGGTTGTCATTGACCTTGAGGGTCGTAACGCCGTAGACGGCCACAAGAATAAGCACCGCCCCGACGATTACGACCGCCTTGCTATGGCCAAGCGAGAACCTGCCGAGGGCGGCAAGCATCTGGCTGCCCTCCTCTTTTTTCGGGATGGGCTTTCTCTCCCTTATCAGGATGAGGCTTGCGGGGATAAAGGCCATTGTAAGAAGCCATGCGACAATCACCCCGAGGGCCACGAATATCCCGAACGTCTTCACCGGCGGTATGTCCGCCCTTGCGAGCATCGAAAACCCCACCGCCGTTGTGATGGACGTGAAGAACATCGGCTTCATAAGCTCCTCAAACACCTCAAGCACCGCCCTTTTCCTGTCTTCCATGCGGGGAATCTTCTCGTAAAAATCGCTGAGGATGTGGACGCTGTCGCATACGGCGATGGGCATCAGGAAAACGGGGATCATCGAGGACATTATGTGCACCTTGAACCCCAGCCCTATCATCGCGCCCATCGTCCATATCACCGAGAGCATGGAGACTATCATGGGCGGCAGTATGAGAGAGACCCTCCTGAATATGACGAAAAGTATGACCATCAAAAGACCGCCCGCAAGGGGCGCCACCACGGCCATCTGAATGAACATCTCCATTCCAAAGGTGTCCTCCGCTATGGGGAGCCCCGCCATGTAATACTCCTCCGGGCCTCCTTCCTTCTCGTATAAAGCTTTGACCTCCTCGCCTATTTCATGAGCGAGATCCTTGCTTTCGATGGGAATGTAGATAGCGGCGCCCCTGCCGTCGGAGGATACGAGCCTGTCGCGAAAGAGGGGGTTGTCAAACACCTCCTCCTTGAGCCTGTTTATGCCGTCTTCACTGTCCGGCACCTCG
>DAOUWH010000291.1 GCA_030667205.1 Nitrospirota bacterium | reverse complement strand
CGCCGACCTCGCGATGGCCGAGGCCATCGCCGTAAACGCCAAGGTGCAGCGACCCGGCACCTGTAACGCGATGGAGACCCTGCTCGTGGATGAGCCTGTAGCCGGGAAGTTCCTGCCGCAGGTTACAAAGGCCCTTGAGCAAAAGGGCGTCAGGATAAAAGGGTGCGAAAAGACGCGGGCCATCTACCCCGCCGCGGAGGAACTAAAGGACGAGGACCTCTACGAGGAGTACCTCGATATGATACTTAATGTAAAGGTGGTCTCCGGGCTGGACGAGGCCATGGACCACATTGCCAGGTACGGCTCGGCCCACACAGATACCATTGTCACGGAAAACCACAGGCGCGCGATGAGGTTTATAAGGGAGGTGGACTCCTCCTCGGTGATGGTAAACGTCTCCACGCGCTTTAGCGATGGTTTCCAGTACGGCCTTGGCGCCGAGATAGGCATCGCAACGGACAAGATACACGCGCGCGGCCCCATGGGCCTCGAGGAGCTTACGTGCCAGAAGTTCATCGTGCTTGGCGACGGCCAGATAAGGGAGTAGCTACGAGTCTGGCAGGAGGAATTCCGCTTGCCGCATTCGTTATAATAGTCCTTTGATTAAACAGGAAGCAGGAGGCATTATGTTTTCGGAAGAAGAGTTGCAACGCTACAACCGCCAGATGATGATGGAGGGCTGGGGCGAAGAGACGCAGAAAAAACTCAAACAGAGCACTGTATTCATCGCCGGTGCCGGGGGGCTGGGCTCGCCGGTATCGATGTATCTTGCCGTGGTCGGAGTGGGCAATATCAGAATTTGCGATTTCGACTCTCCGGACTGGTCGAACCTCAACCGCCAGATACTGCACAACCACAACCGCATAGGCACCAATAAGGCGATCTCGGCCGCGCAGACCCTCAGTGAGCTGAACCCCGACATAAAGGTCACCGCGTTTACGGACAAGATAGTGGCCGACAACGTGGACGAGCTGGTCGGCGATTCGGACATTATAGTGGATTGCATGGACAACTTTCCCACCCGTTTTCTCCTTAACGGGGCGACCATAAGTAAAGGAATCCCTCTTGTGTACGGGAGCATCTGGGGCATGGAGGGAAGGCTGAGCTTCATCTCGCCGCCCGAGACACCGTGCCTTCAGTGCATGTTCCCCGAGGCGCCGCCGCAGGAGGTGTTCCCGGTGGTCGGAGCCACCCCCGGCGTGATAGGCACGCTCCAGGCGCTTGAGGTAATAAAGTACCTAACCGGCACGGGCAAAAACATCAAGGGCAGGCTTGTGGTCTGGGACGGCATAAACACGGAGTTCAGAAACTTAAAGGCCTACAAGGACCCCGAGTGCCCCGCCTGTAACGGGGCCTCTGAATCCCAGTAACGTTTTCCCCTCAAAAGAAAAAGGCCGGAATGCAATTTCCGGCCTTTTAACGTCTGATGTCTTATTGGTTCAGGGAATCCACAGAAGGGGTTTGTATATCCAGCCCTCGTCGCCGTCCTGGTCCACGGCCCTCACCCAGTCGCCCTTGACCTCAAGCACCTTGAACGAGTAGTACCTGAGCACGGGGCTGAAGTCCGTCTGCTTGAAGGTAGTGGCGGGGCCGGTCCTTACGTTGGCTTTTTCTTTTGTGACGACGGCGCATTTGTACTTTTCGGTAACGAGCTTGCCGTAGATCCAGTGCGTGTCGCCGTCGACGTCCTGCACCTTGTACCATTCGCCCTTTTTCCCCAGCTTCTTGAAGGGCATGTACTTGTAGACCTCCCAGGTCTTGGCGAAATTGGTGCCAGGGCCGTTGCGGAGGTTG
>DAOUWH010000081.1 GCA_030667205.1 Nitrospirota bacterium | reverse complement strand
GCAGGTAGTTTTCCCACTTGAGTTCCGCGACGGAGCCGGTTACGATACGCAGCTTCACGTCCGGCGATATCCCATAGGCCTTGGCGATGAGGGCCTCCATGTCAACGCTGCCCAGGTGCAGGTCCACAATCATGAGGTCTGCCCCTTCGTTAAGCAGGGCATTGATGAATTCACCCGGCTCTGTGGTTGTCGTAACCTGGTATCCAACCTTCGTGAGCGTCGTTTCGATGGCTGTCAGTATAAGCGGTTCGTCGTCTATGACAAGGATTTTTCTGGCCATTATATTTATAATTATGCATGATAAATGGACAATTTTAAAGTCCCTAAATATGAACCTCTCCTTATTTGACTGGACAATAATCGCGGGGTACATGCTCCTGAGCCTTGGCGTCGGCCTGTACCTTACCAAAAGGGCATCTTCGAGCCTTAGCGAATTTTTCCTCTCGGGCCGCAACCTCCCGTGGTGGCTTGCGGGCACATCGATGGTGGCCACCACGTTCTCCTCCGACACGCCGCTTTATGTGACCGGCCTTGTGCGCGGGCACGGGATATACGAGAACTGGCAGTGGTGGTGCTTCATACTTTCGGGGATGCTTGCGGTGTTCTTTTTCTCGCGGCTCTGGAGGCGTCTTGGGGTGCTCACGGACGTGGAGCTTATCCATCTGCGCTATTCGAGGAAGTCGGCACACGTGCTGAGGGGGTTTAAGGCCGTGTATTTCTCCTGCATAATCCACACCATCATAAAAGCGCAGGTAATACTTGCGATGGCAAAGATACTCGACGTGACGGTGGGGTGGGGCAAGTGGGAGAGCATTGTCATCTCAAGCTGCGTCACCCTGGTCTACTCTGTGATGTCGGGCTACTGGGGAGTGGTGACCACGGACCTCCTGCAGTTCGTTATAGCGATGGTCGGTGCCGTGGCCCTTGCCGTCATTGCAGTGGACAAGGTCGGTGGGATTCAGGCCCTCAAGGTCCAGCTGAGTCCCGATACGCTTAGTTTTTTCCCTCCCATGAACGGCGAGTTCTTCGGCACGACCTTCATGGCATTCCTCGGTTATATGGGCCTTTCGTGGTGGTCCAAGTACTCCTCCGACGGTGGGGGCGTCATAGTGCAGCGCATATCCTCCTGCCGCAACGAGCGCGAGGGCCTGATTGCGACTTTTTATTTCAATGTGGCCAATTATGCCCTCAGGACGTGGCCCTGGGTGATTGCGGCGCTGGCTTCCATAGTGCTTTATCCCGCGATCACGGACCACGAGGCCGTGTACCCCATGATGGTGATGGAGCTGCTCCCCTCGGGGCTAAGGGGGCTGATGATAGCGTCGTTCTTCGCGGCTTTCATGTCCACCCTGAGCACTTATCTGAACCTCTCCTCCGCGTATTTCGTGAACGACTTTTACAGGCCTTTCGTGGTTAAGGAAAAGGGCGACAGGCATTACATTTTCGTCGCAAGGGTTATGACCGTGGTGCTTTCGGTGCTTACGGCGGTGGTTACTTTTCATGTCACCTCGATCATCGGGGTATTCAAGTTCCTGATAGCCTTTGGCTCGGGCACGGGCCTTGTCTATATCATGAGGTGGTTCTGGTGGCGCATAAACGCATGGAGCGAGATATCCGCGATGGTGGCCTCCACGGTGATGACGGTCGTCGCCTACACCGTACTCGGCGACTTGCCCTATTACGGAAAGCTTAGCCTTATAATCTCCGTCTCCACCGGGGTCTGGTTAGTGGTGACCCTGCTTACCGGGCCTTCCGATATGGAAAAGCTCATCGCATTTGTAAAGATGGCGAGGCCCGGGGGGCCGGGCTGGGCGCCTGTAAGAAAGCTTATTCCCGGCGAGGTGCAGAGCGAAGACCTTTCGGGCGCGTTCGTGAACTGGGGAGCAGGCTGTCTGTTCCTTGTCGGGCTGACAATCGGCACAGGGAAGATGCTTCTTGGGTATTACCTCTCGGGCTACGTGTGGCTCGCGGTGAGCCTTGTCACCGGCTGGCTTCTTAAAAGCAGGATGCGGGATATTCTCAAATAGTGGCAGGTGCGATGCCGGGACAGGCGTACAAAAGGCGATTTCCTTTGACCCCTCCTTGACTATGGTACCGGGTTTTGTTATATTTAGTTTTTAAATTGTCCGGCGGGAGAAAAGATGGCAAAAAAGAAGAAAGCCGTAAAAAAGAAAGTAACGAAATCTGCAGCCAAGAAAAAGACTGCGGCCAAGAAAAAGACCGTAAAGAAGACCACGGTCAAAAAGACTGCGGCTAAAAAGAAGACCACGGTCAAAAAGACTGCGGCCAAGAAAAAGACCCTCAGCGCAAGAGAGAAGAAGATGCTCCTGATAAAGGACAGACTCTTAAAGCAGAAGGAGTTCCTTATCTCGGAGGCCGAGTCCGCGATGAACGCGCTTCCGGAGCAGACAATATTCCCCGACCTTGGCGACCAGGCCTCAGCCGAGACAGACCGCAGCTTCATGCTCAGGCTCAGGGGCAGGGAGCAGAAGCTCCTGAAGAAGATAGATGACGCCATTGAAAGAATAGACGCCGGGGATTACGGCATCTGCGAGGCCTGCGGCGAGGAGATAGGGATAAAGAGACTTGAGGCAAGGCCCGTCACCACGATGTGCATCGAATGCAAGACCGAGCAGGAGGAAGATGAAAAGATGCTCGGCCAGTAAGTCCCGCCTTATTAAGCCTGAATTTTTTTAAGTCCGAACCTTTCCTGAAGCGCATCACCCAGCAAGTTAAAGCACAGGGCCGTCACCGCGATGGCAAGCCCCGGGAAAAGCACCATCCAGGGCGCAACCACTATATAAGACCTTCCGGCGCTTACCATCGAGCCCCAGCTTGCCGTCGGAGGCTGTGCGCCGAGGCCCAGAAAACTCAACGATGCTTCCGTGAGTATGAAGCCCCCTATCTTAAGCCCCATGATGACGAGGCTCAGGGGGATGCACTGCGGCAGCAGGTGCACCAGCAGAATTCTCGCCGGGCTGCACCCCAGCGCCCTTGCGGCGTCCACGAAAGGCTCCTCTCTGAGTGAAAGCACATGCCCCCTTATGAGCCTTGCAAAAGAGGCCCAACCCACTGCCGCGATGGCGATCATCACCGTGTAGATGCCCGGCGGAAGTATTATGGATATCCCGATGGCAAGCAAAAGCGAGGGGAAAGAAAGCACAAGGTCCACCAGCGCCATGGCCGCGGTGTCGAGCCTGCCTCCGAAATAGCCCGATACAAGGCCCAACATAAGCCCTATGCTCATCGATACGAAGGCCGCGACCATGGCCACGCCGATGGAAATCCTTCCGCCGTAGAGAACCCGTGTAAGGACGTCCCTGCCTTTCTGGTCCGTGCCGAAGGGATGGGCCGCCCCCGGCGACATCTTCAGGGAATCCAGGTCTATGGCGTCGGGCCCGTGCGGGGACAAAAGGGGTGCGAACACCGAGGCCAGCAATATCATTACTATTATGAGTGCCGTTATGGCGCCCCCTTTGCCCATCCCTATGCTCCCTTTTTATGCAGCCTGACCCTCGGGTCGAGCCAGTGATAGATTATGTCCACGGACAGGTTTATGAGCACGAAGACGGACGTGCCCACGATTATAGTGCCCATGACGACGGGATAGTCGCGCCTTATGATTCCCTCCATAGCATACCTTCCGATCCCGTCCCATCCGAATATGGTCTCCGTAAGCACGGCGCCGTTGAGGTAGCTTCCGAAGTCCAGCCCGATGATGGTTATTATCGGTATCAGGGCGTTCCGGAGGACGTGCACCATGTTAACCCTCCACGGAGCAAGCCCCTTCGCCCTAACGGCCTGCAAAAAAGGCATGTCGAGGATGTCTATGACGGTGGTCCTCGTCACCCTCGCAAGCGTGGCCACCGCGGGAAGGGCAAGCGTCACTGCAGGAAGCACAAGAAACCTGAGCTCTCCCGTGCCCGAAGGCGGAAGAAGTTTTAAATAAAAACTCACAACGAGCATAAGAAGAAGCCCGGACCAGAACACAGGCACGCTGATGCCTATGACCGAGACGGTGGTGATGAGCCTGTCAATAAGCGACCCTCTCCTGAGCGCTGCAGCAAAACCCAGGGCAATGCCTATGGGTATGGCCAGGAGCATCGCGCCAGCGGCAAGCATCATCGTGTTGGGGAACTTGGCGGTAAGGTCGTCCGCGACCCTCCGGTTGGTGTAATAGGAACGCCCGAACTCCCCTCTTGCAAGCAGGCCCAGGTAGCCCGCATACTGTTCGATTACGCCCTTTTCGCCGCCCATCTGCTTCCGGATGCGTTGTATTGTCTCCGGGCTTGCCCTCTCGCCGACCATGCCGAGCACGGGGTCGCCGGGCAGCGCTTTAGTAAGCGAGAATGTAAGGAGCGTTATGCCCAGAAGCAGGGGGATGAGTAAGAGCAGCCTTTTAAGGATGTAAAGCTTTATTTTTGGGTCTCCTGCTGCATTGTTTGCCGTCTATAACGCGCTGGAGATATGATATACTTTTGGGCAGTGCGAATACAATAACTGTGCGTATTAAAAGGAGCGTTATTTGGAACCTCTCCCTTACGAGGACGGCACATACCGGACGGCGCCGATCCGGGTTTCTTTCATGGCGAAAGCCCTGCCGTCGGTAGTTCATTACTGGCGGCTGTATAACATCGTCGCTAAAAGCAGCCGCATGGCCCGGCGCGGCGAGTACGGCACGGAGGAGTGGGGCATAAGCAGCATTTTCATCCTCCGCTCGCTTGAGGCGGTGGGCGTGAGGTTCGAGATAACCGGAATAGAGAATTTAACCTCCTTTGAGGGCCCCTGCGTATTTATTCCAAACCACATGAGCACGCTTGAGACGTTCTGTCTGCCCGGCATAATCACGCCCTTTAAGACGATGACCTTCGTGGTCAAGCAAAGCCTCCTTGAGTACCCGGTGTTCAAGCACGTAATGCGCTCAAGAGACCCCATCGCGGTAGGCCGGGAAAACCCCCGCGAGGACCTTAAAGCCGTCCTCGAGGGCGGCACACGGAAGCTTAAGGAGGGCACCTCAATGACAATATTCCCGCAGACCACCAGGGCCGCGGATTTTAATCCCTCGGAATTCAATACTCTGGGCATCAAGCTTGCCCGCAGGGCCGATGTGCCGGCAGTGCCCGTTGCGCTTAAGACCGACGCATGGGGCGTGGGTCCTTTCTTTATGAAGGACTTTGGCAGAATAGACCCCTCCAGGACGGTCCATATCAGTTTCGGCGAGCCCCTCAGGGTAAAGGGACGCGGGGACGAGGAGCACGGGAGGGTCGTGGAGTTTATCAGTTCAAAACTCAGAGAGTGGGCAGTGTAATATGATATACTTCCCTCAATCCGAACAAGGGGATATCGCATGGCTTATAAAGACCTGAGAGAGTTCATAAAGGCCCTCGAGGACAGGGGGCTTCTTAAGAGGATTAAGGCAGAGGCGGACCCCGTGCTTGAGATCGCCGAGATCAACGACAGGGTCGTAAAGGCCGGCGGGCCCGCGCTCATGTTCGAAAATCCCAAAGGCTCCTCGGTGCCCTGCGTGGTTAACCTCTTCGGTTCGTTCGAGAGGATGAAGCTTGCCCTGCAGGTCGAGAGCCTCGACGACATCGGCAGGGAGATACTGGAGTTCCTTGAGCCCGAGATACCCACCAACATCGTAGAGAAGCTTAAAGCCCTGCCAAAGCTTAAAAAGCTCTCGGATTTCCTTCCCAAGACGGTAAAGCACGCCCCGTGCAAGGAAGTGGTGATTAAGGAAAACCCCTCGCTCGATGCCTTTCCCATACTTAAGACATGGCCCGAGGACGGGGGCAAGTTCGTAACGCTTCCAATGGTGTTTACGAAGCACCCCGAAACCGGCGCCAGAAACTGCGGCATGTACAGGATGCACGTCTACGACGCAAAAACTACCGGCATGCACTGGCACATGCACAAGGACGGGGCGGCCCACTACCGGAAGGCAGAGGAGTTGGGCCAGAGGCTCCCCGTGGCGGTGGCTATCGGGGCGGACCCTGCGGTGATGTACTCCTCCACCGCGCCGCTTCCGCCCGATGTGGACGAGATGCTCCTTGCCGGGTTTCTGAGGAAATCGGCGGTGGAGATGGTTAAGTGCGAGACCGTTCCCCTGGAGGTGCCCGCCAATGCCGAGATAGTCCTTGAGGGCTATTGCGACCCCGGCGAGAGGAGGGCCGAGGGGCCCTTCGGAGACCACACGGGATACTACTCGCCGGTGGACGAGTTTCCGGTATTTCACCTTACCTGCATAACGATGAGGAAGGACGCCACATATCCGGCCACAATCGTTGGCAAGCCCCCGATGGAAGACTGCTACCTGGCCAAGGCCACCGAAAGAATTTTCCTTCCGCTTATCAAGAAGCAGCTTCCCGAGGTGGTCGACATAAACCTCCCCCTTGAGGGCGTCTTCCACAACATGGTCTTGGTCTCCATAGACAAGCGCTTTCCCGGGCATGCGAAGAAGGTGATGCATGCCATCTGGGGCATGGGCCAGATGAGTTTTACGAAGATGATTGTCGTGGTGGACAAGTGGGTAGACGTGCAGGACGCCTCGGAGGTGGCCTGGAGGGTCGGAAATAACGTCGACCCCAAACGCGACGTCCTTATAACAGAAGGTCCCCTCGATGTGCTGGAGCACGCCTCTTCCATTCCGGCCTACGGCGGCAAGATGGGCATCGATGCTACGAAGAAGCTTCCCTCGGAGGGGTTTACCCGCGAGTGGCCGCCTGATATCGAAATGTCCCTCGAGATAAAGAAGCTCGTGGACGAGAGGTGGAAGGAGTACGGTTTTTAGGGTGCCGCGGGCACTTTTTAGGGTGCCGCAGGCACTTTTTAGGGTGCCGCAGGCACTTTTTAGGGTGCCGCAGGCACTTTTTAGGGTGCCACGGGCACTTTTTAGGGTGCCACGGGCACTT
>DAOUWH010000218.1 GCA_030667205.1 Nitrospirota bacterium | reverse complement strand
CGGATGCCGAAGCGGTAAGCCACAAGCTTCTTTTGAGGGCAGGGTACGTCAGGCAACTCGCCACGGGACTTTATATATTCCTGCCGCTGGGCTGGAGGGTCATACAGAGGATAAACGCAATCCTTAAGGAGGAGATGGACCTCATAGGAGCGCAGGAGGTCTCGATGCCCGTGCTCCATCCGGCCGAGGTGTGGCATGAGACCGGCAGGTGGCAGGAGATAGGGGATGAGATGTTCAGGCTCAAGGACAGGGCGGGCCACGACATGTGCCTGGGCATGACCCACGAGGAGATAATGACGTGGCTTGCCTCCGCGGAGATACGCTCCTACAGGGACCTGCCCCAGATGTGGTACCAGATTCAGACCAAGCTCAGGGACGAGGCAAGGCCCAAAAGCGGCATACTGCGCACGCGCGAGTTCATAATGAAGGACAGCTACAGCTTCGACGTGGACGAAGAGGCCCTTGACCACAGCTACAAGCTCCACGAGGAAGCCTATCGCAAGATATTTAAGCGCTGCGGACTCGAGTCCTACCAGGTGGAGTCCGACCCTGGGATGATGGGCGGCGCCATGGCCCACGAGTTCATGGCCCCGAGCCCCGTGGGAGAGGACGTGGTCGTGCTGTGCGACTCTTGCGGCTATGCCGCGAACGTCGAGCTTGCAAGGAGTATCTCTCAGAAGCCGGAGTTCGGGGACTGGGACTTCGAGGAGGTGCACACCCCCGAAAAGAGGACCGTCGAGGAGGTCTCCGAGTTCATGGGCCTTAAGCCTGAGTATTTCATAAAAAGTCTTTTGCTGATGACTAACAAGGGGCCGGTGCTTGCCCTTGTTAGGGGAGACCAGGAACTTCACGACAAGAAGGCCCAGCGGGTCCTCGGCCCGTTCAGGACCGCCCTTAAGGAGGAAATTAAGGAGACCCTTGGCGTTGAGGCGGGCTTCATCGGCCCCATGGACCACAAGCTCAGGATCGTGGCCGACCTCGACCTCAAGGAGGGCATCTATGCAAGCGGCGCAAACAGGGAGGACTTCCATGCAAAGGGCATAAGGCCCGACGTGCACTTCGAGGCCGAGTGGCACGACCTGCACGTGGCCAGAGACGGCGAAGGCTGTCCGAACTGCGGAGCTCCCGTAAGGACGGAAAAATGCATCGAGGTGGGAAATATCTTTAAACTCGGGACAAAGTACTCCGTGCCCCTCAAGGCGAATTACCTCGATGAGGCCGGCTCGGAAAGGCCTATCGTCATGGGAAGCTACGGCATTGGCCCGGCAAGGATAGCCGCGGCCGCAGTCGAGCAATCGCACGACGAGGACGGAATAATATGGCCAGAGAGCATCTCGCCCTTCGATGTGCAGATACTCCAGCTTAACATGGCCGATGAAGACACAGTCCTGGTGGCGGAGGAGTTGTACTCCGCACTCACCGAGGCGGGGTTTGAGGTGCTCGTTGACGACAGGGAAGAGCGCGCGGGCGTGAAGTTCAAGGACGCCGACCTCATCGGCATCCCCAAACGGGTCGTTATCGGCGAGCGCAACCTTAAAGAGGGTCTTGTCGAGGTAAAGGACAGGCGCACGAAAGAGACCGTCAAAGTAAAGCCCGAAAAGGTTTTAAAGACAATCAGGGAATGGAAAGAGTAGACCTCATCGTGCGCGGGGATTCCGTAATCCCCATGGAAGGCTCCCACTCGGTAATCCCCGACGGCGCTGTAGCCGTAAAGGGCTCAAAGATTGCCGGCGTTGGCACTTACGGGGAGATTTCCAAAAAGTTTGAATCCGACAACGTAATCGCGGGCGAGGGCAGGGTGGTTCTCCCCGGCCTCATAAACGCCCACACGCATGCCGCCATGGTCTACATGCGCGGGTTGGCCGACGACCTTCCTTTAAAAGTCTGGCTCGAAGAGCACATCTGGCCCGCCGAGAACAGGTGGCTTGCACCGGAGTTCATAGCCGACGCCGTGGAGCTTGCCGTGGCAGAGATGCTTAAGGCGGGCATAACGACCTATAACGATATGTACTTTTACGAGATCGTGGGCGCGGATGTCGCAAAGAGGCTCGGCATGAGGGCCGTGCTGGGCGTGGGGGTGATCGATATGCCCACGAAGACCACCGCGGGCGCGGACGAATGCCTCGAACGGGCCGAGAGGTTCATAAAGAAATGGCGCGGCGACGAGCTGATTACTCCCGCCGTGGCCCCCCATTCGTCTTATTCCTGCAGCCCCGACACCCTGAGCAAATCAAAGGCACTTGCCGAAAAATACGGCGTTCACCTGCACACTCATCTTTGCGAGACCGAGGGGGAAGTGGAAGAGGTAAAAAAGAAGCACGGCAAGACCCCGGTGATTTTTCTCGATGAGGAGGGGTTCCTCGGAGAAAACGTTCTCGCTGCCCATTGCGTGTGGGTCACGGAGGAGGAGATAGAAATCCTCGCCAGAAGAAAAGTGGGCGTTGCGCACTGCGTTGAGAGCAATTTAAAGCTCGCCTCTGGAATCGCGCCCTTGGTGGAGATGCTCGATGCCGGAGTAAAGGTGGGCTTTGGCACCGACGGGGCGGCAAGCAACAACGACCTCAATATCATGAGCGAGATGTCCACCGCGGCAAAGCTCCATAAGGCCGTAACGCGTGACCCCACGGCGCTTAACGCCCACGATGCCCTCCAGATGGCAACACGCTGGGGCGCGGAGGCTATAGGGATGGGCGCGCTTACGGGAAGCCTTGAGGAGGGAAAGGCCGCGGACATCATCAGTATAGATATCGAAAAACCTCACCTCAGCCCGCAGTACAACATCTTCTCGCACATGGTCTACGCCGCTCGGGCCTCGGACGTAGACACAGTGGTTGTTAACGGCAGGGTGGTGGTCTCCGGCGGGAAACTCCTCAGCGCCGACGAGGACGAGATACTTTTAAAGGCACGCAAGTGGGGCGAGAAAATCCGGGCCGTAGAACAGGGGCAAGCCGCGAGTTGATTAATGATCTAAACGCATGAAGGGGGTGAAGGGCATGTATCTTTATCTTGTGCGGCACGGCGAGGCAAAGGCCGACGACCCATTAAATCCTCTCTCGGAGCACGGCAGAAGGGACGTAGAGAAGGTCGCGGAGTAT
>DAOUWH010000123.1 GCA_030667205.1 Nitrospirota bacterium | reverse complement strand
CAGGCTCAGGCAGTGGAACAAGGCCGCCGCAAGCTGCACGAAGGCCCTCGCAAACCCTCTTTATGCGACACCCGAGAAGGCCTTCTACAACCTCGGCCGCGTACACTACAGGAACCGAAACTACGACGAGGCCATAAAGGCCTACGAAAATGCCCTCAAGAGGATGCCCGGGATGCCCAACCTACATCTGCTGTACTACGGGATTGCCCTGTGCTATAACGCGAAAAGAGACTACGGCAGCGCCTCGGAGGCCATGACGCAGGCCATAACGCTCGACCCCGCGTTTCGCGGCGACAGTGAAAAGGCTTTAACGAAATTTTCAGAGACAAAGGGCGATACCGCGGAGGCGGAGGACATCAGGGACCTCATCGAGATACTCAAGTACTGAGAATGAGCCAGGAAGACATTCAGTCTCTGATTACAAGCGCAGAGGATGCCATGCAGCGGGCCGTAGCGCCTTATTCGAAGTTCAGGGTCGGCGCTTCGCTTCTTACCGGGGAAGGCAAAATCTATTCGGGATGTAATATCGAAAACCCCTCGCTAATGCTGAGCATCTGCGCCGAGCGGGTCGCCCTGGTGAAGGCGCTTTCCGAGGGCCACACAGGCTTTAAGGCCATGGCCCTCGTATCAAGCGATGGCCGGTACTGTTTCCCCTGCGGCTCATGCAGGCAGATACTCCATGAGTTCGCCCCCGGCCTCATCCTCTATCTCAAGTCCGAAGGCGGCGTCAGGAAATACGACATCGGCGAACTCCTGCCGTACCCGTTCGAAAAAGAATAAACCATTTTCGGCATTCGACATCCCTGCAAAATGGAGTAAGATAATAGAGATGATAAACAGAGAAAAGATACTGGAGTTCTTCAGGGAAAAGACCCGCAGGCCAATGAGGTTCAAGGAGATAGTCTCGGCCATGGGGCTTAGCTCCTCGGAGTCGAGGGCCCTTAAACGGGTGTTAGGGGGGATGCTCCGAAGCGGCGACCTCGTGCTGACGAAGAAGGGGCATTACGGCCCCTCCGAGGACATGGACCTCGTTACGGGCTATTTCGAGGCGCACCGCGAAGGCTATGGCTTCGTAGTGCCCGAAAAGCCGGGAGCGCGGGACCTCTTTGTGCCTGCAAGGGCAGCCCTCTCGGCAATGGACGGCGACATAGTGATGGTAAGGGTCGAAAACAGGGCAAAGAGGCTTGGGCGGGTCGTAAGGATACTGCAGCGGGCTCACACACGGGTCGCCGGAAGGGTGGAGCTTACGAGGGAGGGCTGCTACGTAAGACCAAAAAACAGGTCCATCCCCTTTGATATCCACGTCCCGCCCGGCAAGCGCGGCGGCGCACGGGGCGGCCAGACCGTAGTGGTCGAGATTACGGAGTACCCCTCGGGCATGAGGCCCGCAACGGGCAGGGTCCGAAAGGTGATAAAGGAGCCCGAGGGCCCCCGTGCGGTAGTGGAAGCAATAATAGAGGAGTTCAGCCTGCCAAAGAGGTTTGCGCCGAGTGTGCGCACCGAGGCCAAATCGCTCTATGGCGTTAAGGGGTTCGGCAGGCGGAAAGACATGAGGAAGCTTAACACCGTCACCATCGACGGCGAGCGCGCGAAGGACTTCGACGACGCGGTCTCCATCGGCCTTAACGAGCACGGCTACACGCTCTGGGTGCACATCGCCGACGTGGGGTTCTACGTGGGCTGGAACACGCCGCTTGATGCGGAGGCCCGCAAGCGGGCCACGAGCGTCTATTTCCCGGACAGGGTGATTCCCATGCTTCCGAAGGAGCTTTCGGAAGACCTCTGCAGTCTCAGGCCCAGTGTGGACAGGCCCGCGTTCACGGTGCGGATGGACTTTGATCGCACGGGCAAGCGTCTTGCCGCCGAGTTCTTCCCGAGTCTTATTGTGAGCAACGAGAGGATGACGTATACGTCTGTGAGGAAGATACTCGTTGACCAGGACAAGATGGCAAGGAAGAAATACGAATACCTCCTCCACGAGTTCGAGCTGATGGGCGAGCTGTGCGGCCTGCTCAGGAAGAGGCGGCTTGAGCGCGGAAGCCTCGACTTCGACCTCCCGGAGCCCGAGGTGCTCCTCGACATGCAGGGCAGGCCCGAGGCGATACTCAGGGCCGAGCGCAACTTCGCGCACCTGATAGTCGAGGAGTTCATGATCGCTGCAAACGAGGCCGTGGCCGAGCACCTTAGCTCTCTTGGCGTGCCCTCGCTTTACAGAATACACGAGGAGCCAGATCCGGACAGGGTAGAAGATGTCCTGAAATTTGTCGGGCACTACATCCGTGTGGGGAAAAGGCCCGGTCTAGGGGCGTATCACAAAATACTTCGCGCCGTGCAGGGCAAGCCGGTGGAAGAGGCCATAACGTACATGGTGCTAAGGAGCCTCAAGCAGGCAAGGTATTCCCCTGACAATGTGGGCCACTTCGGCCTTGCCTCAAAGTGCTATACGCATTTCACCTCACCCATAAGGCGCTATCCCGACCTCGTGGTCCACAGGATTCTGAGGGAGGTGCTCAGGGAAAAACGTCTCTCCGACAAACGCATCAAAGAGCTTTCAAAAGTGCTTCCGGAGATATCGCTTCAGTCCTCGCGAAGAGAGAGGACAGCGGACAAAAGCGAGAGGGAAGTCACCGACGCCATGCGGGTCTGGTTCATGAAAGACAGGGTGGGGGAGGAGTTTGAGGCAAGGATCGTTGGCGTTACTCCCTATGGCATAAAAGTAAGGCTGGATGAGTTTTATGTGGACGGCATGATCCGCGTCTCTTACATGACCGACGACTATTACCGGTTCGACGAGCGCAACCTTGCACTGAAGGGCAGGAACACCGGAAGGACCTTCAGGTTAGGGCAGCGCCTTACGGTACGCCTCGACAGGGTCGACCTCGAAGAAAGAGAGATAGTATTCGGCCTCTGATCTAAGAGGGGTCTTTGGGCTTTATTATCCCGCCCTCGGTCAATCTTCGCGGGTCGAGGAGTTTTTCAAGCTCTCCGGGGCTAATGTCCGTAAGCTCGGCGGCCACGGCCTTGATGGGGCGGCATTCGTCGTAGGCCTTCTTGGCAATCTCGGCGGCCTTGTCGTAGCCTATTACCGGGGTTAGCGAGGTAACGAGCATGAGGTTGCGCTCCAGGAGATCGTTTATTCGCCATGTGTTGGGCGTAAGGCCCGCGATCACCTTTTCGGCAAAAAGGGATGTAGCGCTTGAGAGGACGTTTATCGACTCAAGCAGGTTGTGCGTGATGAGCGGGAGCATCACGTTTAGCTGGAAGTTGCCGCGCTCGTTTCCTACGGTCACGGCCATGTCGTTCGCTATCGCCTGCCCCGAGGCCATCATCATGGTCTCGCAGATTACGGGGTTGACCTTGCCGGGCATGATGCTTGAGCCCGGCTGAAGCGCGGGCAGGGTAATCTCCGATAGCCCCGCAACGGGACCGCTTGAAAGCCACCTTATATCGTTTGCTATCTTCATTAGCGCCGATGCGAGAGTTTTAAGCTGGCCGCTGAGCTCCACTGCTGTATCCATCGAGGACTGTGCGGCAAAGTGGTCTTCGGCCTCCGAAAAGGGAAGGCCGGTGAGAGACGAGATCTTTGAGATAGCCTTCCCTCCGAACTCCGGGTGGGCGTTTATCCCCGTGCCTACGGCCGTCCCGCCGAGCGCGAGCCTCCCCAGGCGGGGAAGGGCCGCTTCGATTCTACTGATCCCGTCTGTGATCTGCTGCGCCCAGCCCCCGAGTTCCTGCCCCATCGTGATGGGCATTGCGTCCATGAGATGCGTGCGGCCCGTCTTTACGACGTCCTTAAGCTCGGAGGCGCGGTTTTTTAAGGTCTTTTCGAGGCGGCGGAGCGAGGGCAGGAGCTTTTCATGGGTGTCGAGATAGGCGCTTAAGTGAATGGCCGTGGGTATCACGTCGTTTGAGGACTGGCACATGTTTACGTGGTCGTTGGGGTGGACCTTCTTCTTGCCCTCGAGTATCTGGGTTGCCCGGGTGGAGATTACCTCGTTTGCGTTCATGTTGGTCGAGGTGGCCGAACCGGTCTGAAAGATATCGAGCGGGAAGTGCTCATCCCACTTGCCCTCGGCGACCTCCTTCGATGCCTGCTCGATGGCGTCGGCTACTTTTTTGTCGAGGAGGCCGAGAGCTGAGTTCACCGAGGCCGCAGCGCCCTTGATAAGCCCGAGCGCCCTGAAGAAGGTGCGGGGGAAGCGGATTCCGCTTACCGGAAAATTATCAATGGCGCGCTGGGTTTGCGCGCCCCAGAGCGCGTCTTTCGGCACCCGGACCTCGCCCATGGAGTCTTTTTCTGCCCTGTAATCAGACATAGTTTCCTCCCCGAATAGCTTAGCATATTGGTTGTCAGGTTGGGGTAGTCCTGCCTGCCTGCTTTAAGCCATGAGTATGTCCTGCTCGTCAGGCTCGGTGTACTCAAAGAGCGGAAACCACTCGCCATCCGTCAGCACGAAGGTCATCTCCGCCTCACAGGCCTTGCATCTCCTGAGTTCAACGGCCTTGATGCCAAGCTCCCTCGCCTCGGGAGTTAAGGCAGGGTGATAATAAGACTCGTATTTGTGCTTGTGCCCCATTGCTGCCTCCTTATTACGAAGATACACCAGTGCGGGGCGTATGTCGAGTAGCTGTTTGACAGCCCGATGGAAGTCCTCTAAAATCTATGATGAAATGTCCGTGTCCGACAGGAGGACCCGGAAGGGTCTTGCCCCTTGTTAAGGGATAATATCCGCATTAAAGCAAGGGCATAAGCTTTAAAATGTAAAGTAAAGCTTTAAGAAATAAAAAGGAGGAATTTTCATGTCCAAGACCGAGAAGAACCTGGCCGATGCGTTTGCGGGGGAGTCGCAGGCGAACAGGAAGTACCTGGCCTTTGCCGCAAAGGCCGAAAAAGAAGGTTTTACGCAGGTAGCAAAACTCTTCAGGGCCGCGGCCGATGCCGAGACCGTCCATGCCCACAACCACCTGAGGGCTTTAAAAGGCATCAAGTCTACTGCGGAGAACCTTCAGGAGGCAATTGGCGGCGAGACCTATGAGTTCGAGAGCATGTACCCTCCGATGATAGATGACGCCAGGGCCGAGGACAACAAGGCGGCCCAGAGGACTTTTGAATACGCAAACGCGGTCGAGAAGGTCCACGCCGGACTTTTTAAGAAAACCGCCGAGAAGATGGAGGCGCTTGAAGAGACAGACGTATATGTCTGCCAGACCTGTGGGAACACCGTGGAGGGCGAGCCCCCGGATAAATGCCCCATATGCAATTCACCGAAGAAGTCTTTTAAGAAGATTGACTAAAGATTTTTTACTCAGGCGAGAAGGTTTTTCAGGCTAAGGTCGTTCCTGTCGAGCACATGGAGGTGTGCTTTTTCGTCTCCCTGCCTGATGGCATCGAATTTTTCCAACAAAGAATCCTTAATGGATTTTAAATCTTCTGCGGCGACCACGAGGCGGAACCTGTTCAGCCCTGAGAAGTCTATTTCTTCTCTTCCGGCGCGGACAAGTTTTTCAAGGATAGCATCGAGCGAGTCAGGGTCTTCGATTTCCGCAACGTAGATAAGCAGGCGGTCACCCACGTTAATTCTTAACTTGATGTCTCTTTCGGGCGTATAGGCCATATCAATATGCTCGAAAACCTCCTGGGGGCACTGGCAGCCAAGGGTTTCTCTTACGAATGAGATTATAGCTTCTTTGGAATTCATCGGGGTATTCTAT
>DAOUWH010000075.1 GCA_030667205.1 Nitrospirota bacterium | reverse complement strand
ATGTCGTCGCCGGGGAACTGATACTTGCTTAAAAGCTCCCTGACCTCAAGCTCCACCAGGTCCAGCAGCTCAGGGTCGTCCACCATGTCGGTCTTGTTCATGTATACCACTATGCTGGGCACGTTGACCTGCCTGGCCAGAAGTATGTGCTCACGCGTCTGCGGCATCGGGCCGTCGGCGGCACTGACAACCAGTATCGCCCCGTCCATCTGGGCCGCCCCGGTTATCATGTTTTTAACATAGTCGGCGTGCCCCGGACAGTCCACGTGCGCGTAGTGCCGGTTGTCCGTCTCGTACTCCACGTGCGCCGTGGCTATGGTTATGCCCCTGGCCTTTTCCTCAGGGGCGTTGTCTATCGAATCGAACGACCTGAAGTCGGCCTGCCCCTTGAACTGCATGACCTTCGTGATGGCAGCCGTAAGCGTGGTCTTGCCGTGGTCCACATGCCCGATGGTCCCTACGTTTACGTGCGGCTTCGTCCTTTCGAATTTTGCCTTCGCCATATCTAAGCCCTCCTATTCCCCTTTCGCTTTGGCAATTATTCTGTCTGCTATGGTCTTCGGGACTTCCTCGTAGCGTGAGAACTGCATCGTGAAAGTCGCCCTCCCCTGGGTCTTTGACCTCAGGTCGGTAGCATACCCGAACATATCACTGAGCGGCACCGTCGCCTTTACGACCTGTACCGCGCCCCTTCTTGTCATCTCCCGTATCTTGCCTCTCCTTGAGTTAAGGTCGCCTATGACGTCGCCCATGTATTCTTCGGGGGTAACGACCTCCACGCTCATGACCGGCTCAAGGAGTACCGGGTTTGCCTTCTTGCTGGCCTCCCTGAAGGCCATCGAGCCGGCTATCTTGAATGCGATTTCCGAGGAGTCCACTTCGTGGAAGGAGCCGTCATAGAGCGTCGCCTTTATGTCCACGACCGGGTAGCCCGCAAGCACGCCGGAGTCCATGGCTTCCTTTATGCCCCTCCGAACAGGCGTGATGTACTCGCGGGGAATCGCCCCGCCCACTATCTTGCTCTCAAAATCAAAACCCTTGCCGACTTCGCCGGGCTCTATCCCTATGACTACGTGGCCGTACTGGCCGCGTCCGCCGGACTGCCTTACGAACCTGCCCTCGGCTCGCGAGGCTACCCTTATGGTCTCGCGGTAGGCCACATGCGGCTTGCCCACGTTTCCGCTTACCTTGAACTCCCTGAGGAGCCTGTCGACGATTATCTCAAGATGCAGCTCGCCCATCCCCGAGATGATGGTCTGTCCGGTCTCGGCGTCCACGGTAACCCTGAAGGTCGGGTCCTCCTGGGCGAGCTTGGCAAGCGCCTGCGAGAGTTTTTCCTGGTCGACCTTGGTCTTTGGCTCTATGGCCACGGAGATGACCGGCTCGGGAAACTCCATCGCCTCCAGCACCACCGGCTCCTTCATGTCGCAGAGGGTATCTCCCGTAAGGGTGTTTTTAAGTCCCACGGCGGCCACTATTTCTCCGGCCCGCACTTCTTTGAGCTCCTCGCGCTTGTTGGCGTGCATCTTAAGGAGTCTTCCTATGCGCTCCTTGGTGCCCTTTGTCGAGTTAAGGACAGTTGAGCCCGCGCTCAGCATCCCGGAATATACCCTGAGGTAGGTAAGCTGTCCTACGAACGGGTCTGCGACCACCTTGAACGCAAGAGCGCTGAACGGCTCTTTATCGCTTGCGCTCCTTTTGAGCTTCTTTCCGTTTCCGGGGGCTATGCCCTCCACGGGGGGGACCTCGTCAGGGGAAGGAAGGTAATCCACGATGGCGTCGAGGACCTGCTGCACGCCCCTGTTCTTGAACGCTGAGCCGCAGAGAACGGGCGTGAGCTTCAACTCGACCGTGCCGCGCCTGAGCGCGGCCTTGAGCTCCTCCTCGGTTATCTCCCCTCCGACGAGGTATTTCTCCATTATATTATTGTCGATGTCCGAGAGGGCCTCTATCATCTGCTCCCTGTACTTTTTTGCATCCTCCACGAGGTCCGCGGGAATCTCCTCGACGGGAAAATCCGCACCGAGGGTCTCGTCCTTATAATAAATAGCCTTCATCTTTATCAGGTCCACAGAACCCATGAAACCGTGCTCGGCCCCAAGGGGTATCTGCACCGGAACGGGCTTTGCCCCGAGGCGCTCGACCATGCTCTGGACACTGGCGGGGAAGTCCGCGCCCACCCTGTCCATCTTGTTCATCAGGGCGATTCTCGGAACCCCGTAGCGGTCGGCCTGGCGCCAGACGGTCTCGGACTGGGGCTCGACTCCCGCCACCACATCGAAGATGGCAACGGCGCCGTCAAGCACCCTGAGAGAGCGCTCGACCTCGACGGTGAAATCAACGTGCCCGGGGGTATCTATGATGTTGATCCTGTAGCCCTTCCACAAGCAGGTCGTCGCGGCGGAGGTTATCGTTATCCCCCTCTCCTGCTCCTGGACCATCCAGTCCATGACAGCCGTGCCCTCGTGGACCTCACCCATCTTGTAAGTCACACCCGTGTAGTACAGAATTCGCTCTGTCGTCGTGGTCTTGCCCGCGTCTATGTGAGCCATGATTCCGATATTGCGTGTTTTCTGAAGGGAAGTTGTCATATTTAAGTTCAGCCCTATCTACCATCTATAATGGGCAAAGGCCTTGTTTGCCTCAGCCATCCTGTGGGTTTCTTCTCTTTTCTTTATGGAAGCGCCCGACTGGTTTAATGCGTCCATTAGTTCGCCCGCGAGCTTCTGGCTCATCGTCTTTTCGCCCCTGGCCCGAGAATAGTTTATAAGCCACCTGAATGCGAGCGCGGTGCGCCTCATAGGCCTTACCTCCACCGGTACCTGGTACGTGGCGCCGCCGACCCTCCTGGGTTTGACCTCCACGAGGGGCTTTATGTTGTCGATAGCGGTCTTAAAAGCCTTCAGCGGATCGGAATCGGTCTTTTCCTTAATAATGTCGAGCGCGTCGTAGCAGATGCGCTCGGTCGTGGACTTCTTGCCGCTTTCCATCAGCGCGTTTATGAACTTGCTCAGAAGCCTGCTGCCGTATTTCGGGTCGGGAAGGATATCTCTTTTGGCTGCGACTCTTCTTCGGGGCATCTTACTTGGGCCTCTTGGTTCCGTATTTGCTTCTGCCGCGCTTGCGGTCGGCCACTCCGGCCGAATCCAGCGTGCCGCGTATGATGTGGTAGCGCACGCCGGGGAGGTCCTTGATCTTGCCCCCTCTTATCATGACGATGGAGTGTTCCTGAAGGTTGTGTCCCACGCCCGGGATGTAGGCGGTAACTTCCATGCCGTTTGTCAGCCTGAGCCTGGCCACTTTCCGGAGGGCGGAGTTCGGCTTTTTGGGCGTAGTGGTGTACACCCTGAGGCAGACTCCCCGCTTCTGCGGACAGTTCTTCAGCGCCGGGCTCTTCGTCTTCTTGGCCTGGGTCTTCCTGCCATTTCTTACAAGCTGCTGAATCGTGGGCATCTTTCTACCCTTCCTCCTATCACAAAAGAGATTAGTGCGCAACCCTCAGAGAGGGCAAAAGATAACTTTACCAGAACCACTGGTATTTGTCAAGTTACTGTTAGTTAAGGCTTATTTAAGGAGCATATGGGAAAATTCACCGCCTCCCGAAACGGTAAATTTTAGGGTCGCAAATGGGGCAAACGAGGCAAAAAGAGGGGGCGGAGGGTTTTTTTTAAAAAACCCCTCCGCCCCGGTTTCGGTTGTCCGTTATTTGACGACCGCCTCTGATGCGGCCGCCTTGGTGAATATGGTCTTGTCGTCTCTGATGTCCACCTCTACGGTGTCGCCATCCGTAAACTCTCCATCCAGCAGCTTTGTCGAGAGCGGGTTGAGTATCTGGCGCTGTATGGTCCTTTTCAGGGGTCTCGCGCCGTATACGGGGTCGTAGCCCAGCGTTGCGAGGGCGTCCTTGGCCCCGTCGGTAAGCACGATGTCTATGCCCTTGTCATGTATGTAGCGCTTCATCCTCCCGACCTGTATGTCCACGATCTCCCTCAGCAGCTCTCTTGAGAGGGTGTTGAAGATGATCACCTCGTCGAGCCTGTTGAGGAACTCGGGTTTAAAACTCTTCCTGAGGTCTTCCGTAACCTTGTCCTTTAGCTCCTCGCCCTGCGCGCCGACGGCCCAGTGGGCCGGGGCCCGCTCCTGCTCCTGGATTATCTCCTGTATGTGCTCGCTCCCGATGTTGGAGGTCATTATGAGGACCGTATTGCGGAAGTCCACCGTACGGCCGTGCCCGTCGGTGAGGCGGCCGTCGTCGAGCACCTGCAGCAGGAGGTTGAAGACCTCGGGGTGCGCCTTTTCGACCTCGTCAAAAAGCACGGTAGAATAGGGCCTTCTGCGCACCGCCTCGGTGAGCTGGCCCCCTTCTTCGTAGCCCACGTACCCCGGGGGCGCCCCGATGAGCCTTGAGACCGTATGCCGCTCCTGAAACTCCGACATGTCGATGCGCACCATGGCGTGCTCGTCGTCGAAGAGGAACTCCGCAAGCGCGCGGGCAAGCTCGGTCTTGCCCACACCCGTGGGCCCCAAAAACATACACGACCCTATCGGCCTGTCCGGCTCCTGTATGCCGGCCCTCGCGCGCCTTACGGCGTTTGAGACGGCAACGATGGCCTCGTCCTGCCCCACGACCCTTGTGCGGAGACTGTCTTCCATGCGGATGAGCTTCTGGATCTCGGCCTCCAGCATCCTCGACACGGGCACTCCGGTCCACTTGGAGACCACATCGGCGATGTCCTCCTCCGTGACCTCCTCGGTGAGCATCCTGCGCTCGGTCTGTTTGTCGGCGAGCTTCCTGTTTTCCTCCTCAAGAGAGGTTTTAAGCTCAAGCTGAGTGCCGTAGCGCAGCTCGGCGGCGCGCGTGAGGTCTCCCTCGCGCTCGGCCTTTTCGGACTCAATCCTGGCGCTCTCCATCTTCTCCTTAAGTTGTCGTATCTTCGCGATTATCTCCTTCTCGCTGAGCCACTGCGCCCTGAGGACTGCCTTCTTCCCTCCGAGATCCTCTATCTCGGCCTTTATCTTATCGAGCCTGTCTTTAGCTTCCCTGGAGTCCTCGCGCTGAAGGCCCTGCCGCTCTATCTCGAGCTGGCGGAGCTTTCGCTCCAGCTCGTCAAGCTCCACGGGCATGCTGTCGAGTTCCATCCTGAGTTTCGAGGCGGCCTCGTCCATGAGGTCTATGGCCTTGTCCGGGAGGAACCTGTCGGTGATGTACCGGTTCGACAGCACCGCCGCCGATATCAGCGCGGAGTCCTTTATCTTCACGCCGTGGTGCACCTCGTAGCGCTCCCTGAGGCCCCTCAATATGGAAATCGTGTCCTCTATGGAGGGCTCCCTGATGAGCACGGGCTGGAACCTCCGCTCAAGGGCCGCGTCCTTCTCGATGTACTTTCTGTATTCATTAACCGTGGTGGCGCCGACGCACCTGAGCTCCCCGCGGGCCAGAGCGGGCTTGAGCATGTTAGAGGCGTCAATGGCCCCCTCTGCCGCCCCCGCGCCCACCAGCGTATGAAGCTCATCGATAAAGAGTATGATTCTTCCTTCGGCCTGCTCTATCTCCTTTATTACCGCCTTGAGCCTCTCTTCGAACTCGCCCCTGTACTTTGTGCCCGCAACGAGCGCGCCCATATCAAGCGCCACTACGAGCTTTTCCTTAAGGGTCTCGGGAACGTCGCTCTCGACAATCCTCTGGGCAAGGCCCTCGGCTATGGCGGTCTTGCCCACGCCGGGGTCGCCTATCAGCACAGGGTTGTTCTTGGTCCTTCTGGAGAGGACCTGGATTATCCTTCTAATCTCCTCGTCGCGCCCGATCACGGGGTCGAGCTTCCCGCGCGAGGCAAGCTCCGTGAGGTCGCGGCTGTAGCGCGTGAGGGCCTGGTACTTGCCCTCGGGGCTCTGGTCCGTGACGCGCTGCGTGCCCCTTACGTCCTTTATCGCCGACAGCAGGTTTTCCTTCGTGACACCGTAGCGCTTCAGGATATCGGAGGCTGTCCCGCCGGAGGCAAAAATCCCCTGAAGGAGGTGCTCCACGCTTACGTATTCGTCCTGCAGGTGCTCGGACTCCTTAAAAGCCTGCTCAAAGACGTCCCGGAGTGCCGGAGAAAGATACAGCTGGCCCATTGGGGTGGCGCCAGAGACTTTCGGGAAGCGCTCCGCCTCGGCATCGAGGTCGCGAGTGACGGCTCCGGCGTCCACCTCGAGCCTCTTTAGTATTGCGGGGGCCAGGCCCTCCTCGTCCCGGAGCATGCCCAGCAGGAGATGCTCGGGCTGAAGCTCCTGGTTGCCCCTGGCCTCGGCGAGGCGCTGGGCCTCCTGGACGACCTCCTGGCTCTTTATGGTCAATTTATCGAATCTCATTTTCAGTCCTCCTCATTAAAGAAAACCTTCCTTATCTTTTCCCGGAACTGGAGCCTTAAATCGTCCTCCAGCAACTGCATCATCCCCTCCACCTCGGACTGAAGGCCCTCGAGCCGCTGCCTCATCCTGAGGATTATCTCCACGCCGGCCCTGTTTACGCCGAGGTCGCGCGTAAGCTCAAGTATCAGGCCGAGCCTCTCTACGTCGGCCTCGGAATAAAGCCTTTGCCCTCCCAAGCGTCTGGGCATCACGAACCCCTCCTTTTCGTATACCCTGAGGGTCTGCGGATGCACATGGAGCATCCTTGCTACAACGCCTATCATATAAAGCGGCCTGTCCTTGTCCTTTTCCATTATTCCTTCATCCCCCTGTTATTTCTTCTTCATTCCCTTTCGGGGACTCTCGCCGTATGCCTCATCTATCGCGCTTACCGCCTCGCGGGCCTGCTTGCCGAGGTCCTTGGGCACGACTATGGCTACGTCCACGTAGAGGTTGCCCTTCGGGCCTCTTCCGGAAGGGGAAAAGCCCTTGCCAGAGAGTTTAAAGCGCTGCCCCCCCTGTGTGCCGGGGGGTACGGTCATCTTGGCCGTGCCGTCTATTGTGGGCACTTTGACCTTCGCCCCGAGCGCGGCCTCTCCGAAGGTTATCGGCAGCTCGAGGTACAGGTGGTTGCCCTTGCGCTTGAAAAGCCGGTGCGGCCTTACGGAT
>DAOUWH010000212.1 GCA_030667205.1 Nitrospirota bacterium | reverse complement strand
GTCAGGGGTGCCTTTTGTGCCGAGGTTTCTTTCCCAGGTCGTCCGCTGGTTTACGGGCATCGAGATACATCCCGCCGCGCGCATCGAAGGCGGATTTTTCATCGACCACGGCATGGGCGTGGTGATAGGCGAGACAACGGAGATAGGGGAAGACTGCCTCATTTACCAGGGCGTGACCCTCGGGGGCACTGGCAAGGAAAAGGGCAAGCGCCACCCCACGCTCGGAAGGGGCGTGGTGGTCGGCTCGGGCGCCCAGGTGCTCGGGGCTATCAGGATAGGAGACTATGTTAAAATAGGTGCCAATTCCGTGGTGCTCAAGTCCGTGCCCGACCACTCCATAGTGGTTGGAGTGCCCGGCAGGGTTATTAAGAAAAAGGTCATCCGGGTGGGCGAGAGCGGCCCGGTGGAGGTCCTCGACCACGTCCACCTGCCCGACCCCATCGAGGACAGGTTTAAAGCCCTCGAGGCCCACATAGCGGAGCTTGAGAAAAAGATAAAACGGAGCGAGGGCGTAGAGAGCATTATGAGAATTCACAACACGATGACCGGCAAGAAGGAAGACTTCGTGCCGATGGCCCCCGGCAGGGTGGGCATGTACGTCTGCGGCGTCACTGTCTACGACGTATGCCACATAGGCCACGCCCGAAGCGCCATCGTCTTTGACGTCATGAGGCAGTACTTCCGCTACGGGGGCCTTGAGGTGAAGTTCATTAAAAACTTCACCGACATCGACGACACGAGACTCACCAGCGCTAACGACCTCGGCGTCCAATGGGACGATGTGGCAAGGAAATACACCGAGAAGTACCGCGAGGACATGGGCCGCCTTGAGGTAGAGCCCGCGGACGTGGAGCCCATGGCCACAGAGCATATCCCCGAGATAATCGAGACAATCAAGGGGCTTGTCGATAAAGGCTATGCCTACGAAGTGGACGGGGACGTCTATTTCGAGATAGGAAAGTTCGGCGAGTACGGAAAACTCTCGGGCCGCGACCTTGAGGACATGCAGGCGGGGGCGAGGGTGGAGGTGGACGAGCGCAAGCGCCGCCCCATGGACTTTGCCCTTTGGAAGGCCTCAAAACCCGGCGAGCCCTCGTGGGAGTCCCCCTGGGGCCCCGGCAGGCCCGGCTGGCACATCGAGTGCACCGCCATGAGCATGAAGCACCTTGGAGAGACCTTCGACATCCACGGCGGGGGCGCCGACCTCATCTTCCCGCACCACGAAAACGAGCTGGCACAGTCCGAGGCCTACACCGGGAAACCCTTTGCCCGCTACTGGATGCATAACGGCTTTATCACCGTGGACAGGGAGAAGATGTCAAAATCCCTCGGAAATTTTTTTACCATCGAGGATATCCTTGAAAAATTCGACCCCGAGGCCGTAAGGTTCTTCCTGCTTCATACCCATTACAGAAGCCCCATCGAGTTTTCCGACGCCCTTCTGCGCGAGGCCGAGGCCTCGCTGGACCGCTACTACCTGACCCTGAGAAGGGGGAGCAACTTCATATTAAGTGCTGGTGCTAAGGAAAAAGCCCCGGGCGCCGAGGAGTTTGAGGGGGCGGTCAATGGCCTCAGGGATAAATTCAAAGAAGCGATGGACGACGACCTCAACACCGCGCTGGCCATAGGCCACATGTTCGAACTAATACGCGAGCTTAACCGCTTCCTCGACGGAAAACCAGGCGGCGAGAGGGCCCGCTCGCTGGTGAAGGATGCCATTGAGGTCATGAAGGAGACGGGCGCGGTACTCCGCATATTCCAGCGCACATCAGATGAATGGTACAGCGCGATTATGAGAGTGCGTGATATCGGTATTACCGAGCGGGATATCCTCAACGAGATAAGCCAGAGGGAGGATGCCCGGAAAAAAACGGACTGGGACAGGGCCGACGCCATCCGCAGCGGGCTTCTTGAGCGAGGCATTATCCTTGAGGACGGCCCCGCGGGCACCGCCTGGCGCGTGAAGGTCGGGGGCTGAAGGCAACCTTTTATTACCCATGGAAAGCAATCCTAAATCCACCCAGTGGCTCTACGGCGTAAACCCCGTTGCGGAGGCCCTGCGCTCGGGCAGAGAGATAAAGGCCCTTCACATCCATTTAGGAAGACGGAAAGGCGTGGAAGCGCTCAAAGCCGAGGCCACAAGCCGGGGCATCCCCTTAAAGACCGAGGATGCCGGGTTTTTCGAGGGCCGTTTCCCAAAGGGCCACCAGGGCGTTGCCGCCGAAGTAGCGCTGAGGGGATACGTCTCGCTTGAAGAACTGCTTTTAATCCCTGGGAAAAAGGGCCAGCGGCCCTTTTTTGTACTGCTTGATCAGGTGGAGGACCCCAGGAACCTCGGGGCCGTGCTCCGCACGGCGGAGGCCGCGGGCGTGCACGGCGTGGTCATACAGAAGAGGCGCTCCGCAGGGCTTGGGCCGGAGGCATCGAAGGCCTCGGCTGGGGCCTCGGAGCACATAGCGGTCTGTGCGGTCTCGAATATCAAAAACGCGATGCACAGGATGAGGGAGATGGGTATCACGATTGTGGGTGCGGAGGCAGGCGCGGCCCCTGCCTGGGAGGCCGACCTCGGCGGCCCCGTGGCCCTGGTCATCGGCTCCGAGGGCCGCGGCCTAAGAAGGATCGTGAAGGAAAAATGCGACCTCATCGTGAGCCTGCCCATGCGGGGCAAGGTCAATTCCCTTAACACATCCGTGGCCGCAGGGGTCTTGATCTACGAGGTTTTAAGGCAAAGCCCCTGAATTAAAGGATTATTTTACCATGCAGGTCTAAAAATCCGTCATTGCAAGGGACTGAGTCCCGAAGGTTGATTTGACCTTCGCTCCGCTCGCAATGACGGAAAACGGTCTTTACGGGCTTTTCGGCGGCTTTCGTATCCCGTCCGCTCCCGGGCGACTTGCAATTTTTTTCTTGACCGGGTTATTATATTCTTTTATACTAATAGGTTGACAGCCGTGGTGCGCCTGTTAAGTAGCCACCGTAGCTCAGTTGGTAGAGCAGCTGATTTGTAATCAGCGGGTCGGGGGTTCGAATCCTCTCGGTGGCTCCATGAGTGAATTTTCAGGGCCGGAATTGGAGACTTCATAACCGTGTATCGCCGGACATTGCTGGTTTTGGCAGGAGAGGTTCCCGAGTGGCTAAAGGGGACGGGCTG
>DAOUWH010000058.1 GCA_030667205.1 Nitrospirota bacterium | reverse complement strand
GTGCCCGTGCCCGAGGAGGACCTGCCGGTGGTGCTGCCCGAGGACGTAAAGCTCACGGGCAAGGGCGACTCGCCGCTTCACGCCCCCGAGTTCGTGGACACCGCCTGCCCCGCCTGCGGCGGTGCGGCGCGCAGGGAGACCGACACGATGGATACCTTCGTGGACTCCTCGTGGTATTTCCTCCGCTACTGCCACCCAAAGGGCGACGTAGACCTGAAATCTAAAACCGTCAAGGGCGAAATAGACTACTGGATGCCGGTAGACCAGTACATCGGAGGCGTCGAGCACGCGGTCTTGCATCTGCTTTATTCCCGCTTCTTCACGCGGGTGATGCGCGACCTGGGCATCACCAAAGCGAGCGAGCCCTTCACGAACCTGCTTACACAGGGCATGGTCTGCAAGGAGACTTTAAGCTGCCCCGAGCACGGCTGGCTCCTTCCGGAGGAAGCCGAAGGCGGGAAGTGCACTAAATGCGAAAACCCCGTGGAGCACGGAAGGACCGAGAAGATGTCGAAGTCCAAAAAGAACGTCATAGACCCCGATGCCCTCATAAACCGCTACGGGGCGGACACTTCAAGGCTGTTCTCTCTGTTTGCGGCGCCCCCGGAACGCGACCTCGAGTGGTCGGAGCAGGGCGTCGAGGGCGCCCACAGGTTTTTAGGAAGAATTTATAACATCGTCCATACTAATCTGGAAAATCTTAAGGCGGCCGCACCAGCCGGCAATGTGGCAACCCCACTGACGCGAAAGGCCCACCAGAGCATAAAGCGCGTAACGAACGACATCGAACGCGAGTACCATTTCAACACCGCCATTGCGGCCCTCATGGAGCTCGTAAACGGGATAAGCGCCTTCAAGCCCAAGACCGATGAGGACTGGGGCACCATGAGGTTCGCGCTTGAGACCCTGCTTGTGCTCCTTTCGCCCTTTTCCCCCCACATAGCCGAGGAGCTATGGGAGGCCATGGGCAACCCACCGAGCATCTTCAATCAGAAGTGGCCCGCGGGGGACGAGGAAATCGCAAAAGAAGAGGAGATAGAGCTCGTCGTTCAGGTAAACGGCAAGGTAAGGGCGAAGCTCATGATACCGGCCGGGCTTCCGGAGGACGAGGTGAAGCAGACCGCCCTTGAGGAGCCGAAGATAAAAGCCCTCGCCGATGAAGGAAAAATCAAGAAAGTTTTCGTAATAAAGGGAAAACTCGTAAACATTGTGGTATAACAAATGATGATGAGATTTTCAGCACACATTCTGGTTGTTGCGCTGTGCATGGCTGTCCTTTCGGGCTGCGGCTACAGCATGCAGAAGGCCACGATGGCCGTAAAGATAGGCCCTGTCGAAAACATGACCGGCGAGGCCGGTCTCGAAGACCGGCTCACCGAGGCCCTCGTCTCATCGCTCATGAGAAACGGGATCCGGGTAAGCGGAAGCTCCGGCAATGTAATAGAAGGCAACTTGCGTAGTCTGGCCCTTGACGTCCTTTCCGAGGAAACCGAGCTCTCAACGACCTACAGGGTGACCATAGAGGGAGAGTTTTCCCTGAGGGTACCCGACGGCGCTGATAAAAAACTTCCCGGAGGCGGGAAGTTCATCGTCACCTTCTCAAGCAGGGGCGACCTCACCTCCGTCATAGCCAACAAAGAGCTTGCCATAGAGCAGGCCCTCGGCGACATGGCCGAGGAGATCTCCGCCGCCCTGCTTTACATGAGATGAGCATCAAGGGCTTCACCGACGAGCTCAAAAAAGGTTTTAACTCCCCGGCATATCTCCTGTATGCCGAAGACCCGTACCTCCTGAAGGAGGCCCTGTTCGCGGTAAAGGAGACCATCCCAGAGGACCGCAGGGACTTCCTGCTTTCGGTGTTCGACATGGAGTCGCCGGCGCAGGCGACCCCTGTGGAGCATATAGTGGACGTCCTGTATACGGTGCCTTTCTTCGAAGGGCGAAAAACAGTGGTCATGGACAACGTCCAGAAGCTCCTGAAAAAGGACATCGAGCCCCTGGCAAAATATCTTTCAAAGCCCTCGCCCGATTCGGTCCTTATCCTCCTTAACAGCGGGACCCTGAAAAAGACCACGAAGGAGACCCTCGAGGGTGTTACGGCCATCTCGCTGGACATCCGCGAAAGAGAACTGCCCGCATGGCTCGGCCAACGTGCATCCCGCAGGGGGATTACACTCACCCCTGAGGCGGTGGAATATCTTATAGGCACCGTAGGCCCGGAGGCCGGGCTTCTGGCCTCGGAGGTGGAGAAGCTTGCCATGTCGGGCAAGAAAAAACTCGACGCCCCGGATATCAAGGAAATAGTCAAGGGATACGGGGGTTACGACGTCTTTGACCTGATAAACGCCCTCAAGGCCAGGGACGCTTCAAGGGTTTTTAAGATATACAGGACGCTCTCGGAAGTCCAGGACCCCTACGGTCTGGTAGGCGCGCTGAACTGGCACTACGAAAGGGTCTCCTCTAAGTGGAAGAACCGTGAGAAGGTCTTCTCGCTCCTCAACGAGGCCGACCTGATGATGAAGACAAGCGGCGGGGCCTACCCTGTCGAGCACCTTCTCGTTAAGCTGCTTCGGCTTTAAGGACCTTGTCGGCCAGCCTTGAGAGCCTCGAGATGCTCCTCGATGCGGTGTTGCGGTGAACAACGCCTTTTGAGGCGGCTGTGCTGTACGCTTTTACGGCAACTTTCAGCGCCTGCTCGACTTTCTCCCTGTCCTTGGACTCCGTAGCCTCGGCTACGTTCTTGGCGAAAGTCTTGAGCCTCGAGCGGACGGCCTTGTTGCGGATATTGCGCACCTCGGCCTGCCGTGCCCTTTTCAGGACCGAAAGCTTTCTTTTTGGAGCTTCCTGAGCCAAAATTTTTCTCCTTCCTGGATTATAAGTGCAATGTTAATTACACCACAGAACCGGCCCCAAAATCAAGCAAGCCGCCTGTGTTTAGTACATATTGACCGCGCCCTTAAAATAGTTTGCTACATCGGCGGTGACGGCCGGCACCAGCGAATTCAGCACCCTGTCCAGCGCATTGGAATAGGTAATATGCCCAGCCTTTGAGGCCTTGAAGCCCTTAAAAACTACTTGTCCGGTATGCGGGTCTTTTATCGCCACCGAAGCCCTTGCCCTTACGAATTCACGCTCGAACCTCTCAGTGCTCGAATGCTCCACGTCGAGGGTTCCGGTTATCAGGACATCGGCACCCGCACCGGGCTCAACAAGCCTGAAGCCCACCTGAATGAGCGTGCCTGAGACACTGTCGCTAAGTTGCCCCGCATGTTCCCCCCTGATATCGACCGAAACCGAGAGGGACGATTTAAGCTCGTTTATCTGGGCAACAAGAAAGTTTATGTCGTAATCTGCCGGAATGTCTTCCCCGAAGCCCACGTACCTCAGGCGGCTTACAAGCACTTCCCTTGCAAGCCAGACGCTGAAGAGCTTGTTTGCGGCATGGAACCTCATGAACCTGCTCGGCTCGGCCTCAAGCGCTTTCAGACGTTCCACTATCATGCTGTCGAGGCTTTTGACTTCCTCAAGCCACTTCCTTTTTACCTCTTCCTTGTCCAGCACGGCAAGGGCATAGCGGACTCCGTCTTTCTCTGTGGTCTCTGTAACCCTTGCGCCGCTAAGCGGGATCATGGCGGACCTCTTGACGCGCATCTCAAGGCCGTGGGCCGAGACCTCGGCCCCAGAGGAGTAAAGCTTCGAAGATACCTTGTCGAAGGCATCTTTCAGCACCCAGTTCCTGAACTTATCGGCGATATCATATACCGCCCCACTGCGGGCCCTGGCATCGGTATTGCCGCTTCCTACCGAAGTGATATAGTCCTTCGAAGGATACCTGATCCTGGATTTAAATACGTCAGGCGCGCACCCCGAGACGACTGCCGCAAGAATCAAAACCAACCATAACAGCCTCGACAAAACAACCCCCTTAAACGAACAATCGGCTAATACATTACATTATAACCTTCCGCAGGGCAGGAAAACAGGTTCAGCCGTTTTGCCAGGTTTACGACCCTATGGATTCTTGCTTGCATATGGATTTTTGCTTGCAAAGGTATATAATTAATTGGCGGCATGGAAAACGGCAACGAAAAACATCTGGACAAGACCCCGCATGACTACATTGCCGAGGTCAGTCTCCTCATCAGGAGGAAAAGCTGGAAGAACGCATGGAGGCTGGCCAGGGAGGCCCATGAACATCACCCAAATGATCCCTTCGTGATCTCCTACTTCGGCTACCTGACCGCCCTGGCCAACAAGAAATCCGACACGGGCGTTAAGACCTGCAAGAAGGCCCTCAAGGCCCTCAAGGAATCCGATTACGAAAAAAATGTCGCCTACCCATGGCTTTACCTGAACCTCGGGAGGGCCTACCTTGCGGCGGGCAACAAGAAATATGCCTTTAGCTCCTTTCACAAGGGGCTTGCAAAGGACAAGGACAACAAGGACCTCCTCTGGGAGCTACAGAAACTTGGCAAAAGAAGACCGCCCGTAATCCCATTTCTAAAGAGAACCAGCTTCATCAATAGAACCCTGGGCCATATCCGGCACAAGCTGATGCTGATGAGGTAGTCCAGCATTTAAACGCCAATCGTCATCCCTGCTATAGGAGGCAGTGCCTCCCTCCCCTTGAGATTATCGCGGTCGTAATTTATAATTATGAGTTCTAATGAAGAAAAAGGTGACAATTATAGGGGCGGGCAATGTGGGTGCCTCCGTAGCACAGCTTGTGGCGCAGGCAGGGCTTGCCGACGTGGTAATCTTTGACATAGTCGAAGGCCTCGCTACGGGAAAAGCCCTCGACATCTCAGAGGCATGTCCCCTCTGGGGCTCTTCGTCCCGGGTAAACGGCACTGGAGCTTACGTGGACACGGCAGGCTCGGACATCGTGGTCATAACCGCAGGATTGCCGAGAAAGCCGGGGATGTCCAGAGACGACCTCCTTTCCGCCAACGCAGATATCCTTAAAGGCGTTACGGAATCTGTTGTAAAAGTGTCGCCGGAGGCCATGCTCATAGTCGTAACAAACCCCATGGACGCCATGAGCTTCCTTGCGTGGAAGGTCTCCGGGCTTGAGCACAGGAAGGTCATGGGAATGGGCGGGGTGCTCGATTCCGCAAGGCTCAGGACTTTCGTGGCCTGGGAGGCCGGGGTATCGCCAGCGGACGTGGAGACCCTCGTGCTCGGCGGACACGGAGACCAGATGGTGCCCCTGCCGGATTACACAACGGTCAAGGGAGTGCCAATCACGAAACTTTTCACCTGGGACATGATCAACGCCCTTATCGAAAGGACCCGTAACGGCGGGGCCGAGATAGTCTCGCACCTTAAGACCGGGAGCGCCTACTACGCTCCGGCGGCCTCCATCTTCGAGATGCTGAAATCGATTATACTCGACGAAAAGAGGATGCTTCCCACCGCGGCTTATCTGAGCGGGGAATACGGCGTCGAGGGCGTCTATGCCGGAGTGCCCGCCGTGCTCGGACGCGGGGGGGTAGAGAAAATTATGGAGATAAAGCTTGCGGAGGCCGAAAAGGAGGGTTTTGAGCGCTCGGTCTCGGCCGTGAGGGAACTTATAAAAAAAATGGGAATAAATAACCAGGACGATTGAACGGAAGGATATCATATTGAATACGGAATTAGAGCAAACACTCGTACTGATAAAACCCGATGCCCTTAAAAACTCCCTTACGGGATATGTGCTTTCGCTGCTTTCGGAATTTCATACCGGCTTGCGCTTCGCTGCGGCAAAAGTAGTCCATGTCAGCAGGATGCTTGCAGAGGAACATTATGCAGAACACCAGGACAAGATATTTTATCCATCTTTGATAGATTTCATTACGGGGCTTCTCCACTATCCGGAACAACCCTGGAAGCGCAGGGTCATAGCGCTTGTTTACCAGGGTCCTGATGCGGTGGAAAATATGCGGGACATCTGTGGGCCGACCAATCCCCATATCGCCCGGGAGACAAGGCCGGGCTGTATCCGCTCGTTGGGCACGGTCGTGCCTCTTAAGGACGCCGAGGGAAATGATGTCGGCGAGCGGATGGACAACCTCATTCACGCATCGGCCGCCAACAGCGATGCCGAGCGGGAAATCAGACTCTGGTTCAAGCCGGACGATTTCCCCCCTTCCATGCGCGTATACCCAACAGAAATCAGCGACAGTCATTACTATTTCAAGGACAACAGGCTTTATCTGCAGCATGAGCCCGGCAGTATTTGCCTGCTCGCCCCCGGCGATATCGTCTGGAAGTCCGACATTGAGTCGCTTCGTCTGCTTCAAAGTGGCCAGACGGCCCCCTGTTCCCTTGAAAGCGTGGCCGCCAAATATCTCATAAACCATGAGCTTGAAAAACATGGGGGGGTCGCTCCTTAGCGAAAACAACATCGTTTGGAGGTTATAGAATGGATTATTTCTTAACGGAAGAACAGCAGATGATAAAGGACCTCGCCGGGCAGATAGCCCGTGAGAAGATCGTCCCCGTACGGGCCGCACTCGACGAGAAATCGGAGTTCCCCCGGGAGATAATGAACGTAATGGCCCAGAGCGACCTTATGGGAATTTACCTGCCGGAGGAATACGGGGGCATGGGCATGGGGAGCTTCGAGATATGCCTGGCCATCGAGGAGTTCTCAAAGGCATGCCTCGGCGTATCGACGCCATACGCGGCCAACGCCCTCGGCACCTACCCCATATTCCTTTACGGCTCCGATGAGCAAAAGAAAAAATACCTGCCCGATATAGCCTCCGGAAAGAAGTTAGTGGCCTTTGCCCTTACCGAGGCCAACGCCGGGAGCGACGCCAGCGGTGTCCAGACGACCGCGAAGCTCGAAGGCGGCGAGTACGTCTTAAACGGCACCAAGCAGTGGATAACAAACGGCGGGGAGGCCGACATCTACACCATAATCGCCATAACCGACAGGTCGAAGGGACCGAGGGGGGCCTCGGCCTTCATAGTGGAGAAGGGCACCCCGGGGTTTTCATTCGGCAAGAATGAAAACAAGATGGGCATAAGGGCCTCGGCCACCTGCGAGCTCATACTGGAGGGCTGCAAAATCCCCAAAGAAAACCTTATCGCCCGCGAGGGCATGGGCTTTATCGTAGCGATGAGGACCCTCGACATCTCCCGCATCGGAGTGGGGGCGCAGGGCGTGGGCGTTTCGCAGGGCGCCCTTGACGAGGCAATAGCATTCGCCCGCCAGAGGGTGCAGTTCGGAAAACCGGTGATAAGCATCCAGGCGGTCCAGCATATCCTTTCCGACATGGCCACACAGACCGAGGCGTCAAGGGCGCTCGTTTACGCTGTGGCAAGGTACCTCGACACCGGCGCAAAGGACATCTCGAAGGTCTCGGCCATGGCAAAGCTCTTCCCCACCGACGTGGCCATGCGGGTCACCACGGACGCCGTGCAGGTAATGGGCGGCTCGGGCTACATGAAGGAGTACCCGGTGGAGAAGATGATGAGGGACGCCAAGATACTGCAGATATTCGAGGGCACAAACCAGATACAGCGAAACGTCATCGGCCAGGCCCTCATCAAGGAGGCGGCAAAGAAAGGATAGGCACCTTGCCGGCTGCTCGACAGCTTAAGGACAAAAAATGCACTTTTTAGACTGGCAAAAACTCTAAAAAGCGCATTTTTTATGACTTCCTCCACTTAAATGCCCCTCAACTTTACATCCCAGCACCCAAAATCGTATAATTTCTAATTGTAGAATCCCGCCTATTCAAAAAGGAAAACATGAACATTGTCGTATGCATAAAGCAGGTGCCTGACACCGCCGAGGTAAGGATAAACCCCGAGACCGGCACCCTCATGCGCGAGGGCGTCCCGAGCATCATAAACCCCTACGACATGCACGCCCTGGAGGCCGCCATCTGGCTGAAGGAGCAGGCAGGGGGCACGGTGACCGCGCTTACGATGGGCCCTCCCCAGGCCGAGTCGGCGCTAAGGGAGGCCATCTCCATGGGCGTGGACGACGCAGTGCTCTTAACGGACAAGGCCTTCGCCGGTTCCGACACCTGGGCAACGTCGTATACCCTTGCAAAAGCGATTGAAAAACTTCAGGCGGACATCATCGTCTGCGGCAAGCAGGCCATAGACGGCGATACCGCGCAGGTAGGCCCCGAGGTGGCCGAGATGATGGGCATACCGCATGTGGCCTATGTAAGAAAGATAGAGGAAATAAACGAAAAGTCGATAAAGGTCGAGCGCCTGATGGACGAGGGCTACGACGTCGTGGAGTCAAGCCTCCCGGTGCTCCTGACGGTGGTCAGGGAGCTTAACGAGCCCCGGCTTCCGTCGCTCAAGGGCAAGATGCGGGCGAAGAAGGCCGAGATAAAGAACTGGACGGCCTCCGACATCGGCGCGGAGGAGGAGAAGCTTGGTTTAAAAGGTTCTCCAACTCAGGTTAAGAGGATATTCGCCCCCGAGGCCAGG
>DAOUWH010000118.1 GCA_030667205.1 Nitrospirota bacterium | reverse complement strand
GGATATGTTGTCGTGCTTTTCGGTAAGGGGGAGCCTCCCTATTTCAATCCCTCTGTGGATAATGCTCGTCACATGAACGAAGAACCCCGCAAGAAAAGTGTAAAGACCTTTCCGGCCCTCCATTACTCCCATTATGTAGAGCGCCGCCGGCACGAGCAGAAATAGCATCGTAAGGAACGTCACCCGCTCGTCAGCGTACTGAAAAATATCCATCGCCCTTTAACCTTTTCACTTTAGTTTTAAAGTTATAACCGATAAGGATTGCAATATGCAATATCGTTACGGCTGTTAGAGGAAATAACTATAAGAAGGACTGCTGTTATAGGAAACAGGGATACAGGCGAACCTGTCCTACTAAAGGCCGAGCCTGACGGCAGTGGAGATTATCTCCTTTATCTCATCGGGCATCTCGCCGAGCATTCCCATCTTCTTTCTGATGAAAGAGTTGCTCATCATGAGCCTCATGGCCTTTAGCATGTAATCCCTCTTGAACTCGTCGTCGGTGTTGAGCATCTCGTGCATCTTGCCCATGTAGAATTCCCTGTAGCATTTGAAAATGGCGCTGTCTATTTCCTCCAGCGTCATGTTTTTGGGCTTGATCACGGGGTCGATGAGGTTGTACTTCTGGTAGTCGTGGACTGTTATATATGGCTTGAGGTCGTTGTATATGTCAGAGTAAGGCCACGGGGCTATTGCCAAAAAGTGCGCGAAGTCGGGGTTGTACTGCTTTGCCAGGGCAAGGGTCCTTTCGATGCTTTCCTCCGTCTCCTCGGGGAAGCCGAGTATCAGGGAAGTCTCGGTAATAATCCCCACTTCCCTGAGGAGTTTTAACGCCTCGATGGAGTCCTTCAGCTTCAGGTCCTTTTTGATAAGGTCCAGGGTCGCCTGTTCGGTGGCCTCGGTGCCCACATAGATGTGGATTATCCCCGCCTGCTTGTACTTCCAGATGATGTCCTTATCGCGGACAATGTCTTCGGCCCTCGTCTCCATGAGGATTTTCATGGGCAGGCCCTTGTCTATCAGGAGGTCGAGGAATTTCTCCCACCTCTGTCTGTCCGGTGTCGGATAGTCGTCCGTAAGGAGTACCACGTCCACTCCGTGGTCCCTGCCCAGTTCCTCCATCTCCCTGACGATGTCCTCGGGACTCCGCCCCCTCCACGTGCCTTCCCAGAACTTCTGCTGGGAGCAGAAGGTGCACTCCTTCTCGCACCCCCTTGAGGTGGCTACCGCCCCGAGGCGCGAGCCCGGCAGGACGAAGTAAACATAGTCTTCCCAGTCCAGGAGGTCCCAGCCCATGGGCATGCCGTCAAGGTCTTTAAGATATGGTCGTTTCGGAGTTTTACAAACCTCTTCGCCCTTTCTGTAGGCAATCCCCTTGACCGAGGAGGGGTCCGACTTGTCGCTTATCGCGTTTACGAGTTCGACTATCGTCTCCTCGCCCTCGCCGACCACGATGTAATCTATCGAGTCCGTCAGCGAGAACATCTCCTCGTACATGAAAGAGGCGTGGATGCCGCCGCATACGGTAGTGATATCAGGGTTGATGCGCTTGGCAAGCTCCAGCACCTTTATGGCGTCGGGTGAGGTACAGGTAATAGCCGTGGTGGCCACAACGTCGGGGTCGAGCTCCCTTATCTTTTGTTCTATCTCGGGGTAGCCCACGTCCTTTGTCATGGCGTCGTATATGTAAGGAGCGTGGCCCCCCGCCCTCAGTGCGCCGGAGAGGCAGACGAAATAAAGGGGCACCCATCTTCCGGCGACCTCGACCACACCGGCGTGAAAGGGCGGAGTTATGAAAAGCACCTTCATAAGATTAAAGATTCTACCTTCTCGGACTCCGTGGAGGCCTCGATGTCCCTGACCCTCTTTCTCAGCTTGAGCCAGAAGTATACGCCCGTGCCCACAAAGGCAAAGGCCAATATGTGCTTGACGATAAGGGCAGGGACCTGGCCGTGCTTGACAGCGGTGACCCATTCGAAATCCCTGTAGAAAAGTGTCCTCGGCACCCCGCCTATGAGTATCCAGTACAGGGAGAACTTCGCCACTTTTGTCATGCTCCTGTAGAGCTTGATGAAATACTCGGTCACGTCCTTGCTATGCCTGCCCGGAAGGCTGTCGTACGTGCGCATTATGAACCATAAAGCCGCGCCGCTTGCGGCAAGCAGGGCCGTTGCCACGTCGTGGAAGTAGTTGTTCATCATTATCATGACGCCGAACGCGGGGGGTATTTCCATGCGGTATTATAACCCAATTACTTAGACGAATGTATAGTAGAAACGATTACAGGACAGCACCCATATCAAGGCCCCTAAGCACAACTAAGGGTTTAAAGAAAACTTCGAGGAAATCACTATTTTGTCATTGCGCGATTGGAATCAACTCGATCCGAGCGGGAATCCAGAGATTTCAAATCCCCCCTCACCCACCTTTCCTAAAGGGGGACATTCATTAAGCCAACCCGGGTTTTTATCCCCCTCTGGAAAAGGGGGACGTAGGGGGATTTTCTGAAAATAATGACTTTGGCTTCCCCTATCAGGCCTCGCATATGGTCTTTATCTTATCGAGCACCTGCTTTGCTTCGATATTGTTGAGCTTCTCTACGATAAGCTTGCTGGCGATAACGCCGAGCACACCGCCCGGGATCTCGTACTCGATGTTAATCTTGAGTTCCGCGCCACCGTCCTTGTCGAGAAACTCGTAGGCCTCCTTGATGGTGTGCTTGCCCTCAAGCATGAGGCCAAAGGACTTGTCCTTTTCGTTCTCCGTAACCGTGCCCTTTCCGGCAAACTTCAGGCCCATCATCTTGTACACCCAGCTAAAGGTCGAGCCCTTGGCAGGGACATCGTCGCTGAGGTCTGTCACGTCCATCAGGCTGGTGACGTAACGGGTCCAGTTCTCCGGGGTTACGACATAATCAAAGACCTTGCTTACCGGGGCATTAATGGTTATGGACTGGTTGATTACCGGCATGGCTACCTCCTGTAGATTAATTGCTGGCTAAATTATATCCCTACCGGGGCTAAACATCAAGAACAAAATTGTCATCCCAAAACCTGTGCTATAATTTCATATGCGCTCCCACAGAGACGTCCTCAGCCTGACAGGCAACACCCCCCTGGTAAGGATAACTCACCTCGCGCCCGAGGGCAACGCCGAGGTCTGGGCAAAGCTCGAGAGCTGCAACCCCGGCGGCTCGGTCAAGGACAGGATAGCGCTCTCGATGATAGAGAGCGCCGAGCAAAAAGGCGAGCTAAAGCCCGGCGGCACCATCATAGAGCCCACAAGCGGCAATACCGGCATCGGCCTTGCGATGGTGGCCGCTGTGAAGGGCTACAGGCTGATACTGACGATGCCCGAGACCATGAGCATGGAGCGAAAACAGCTCCTTGAGGCGTTCGGTGCGGAGCTCGTGCTCACCCCCGGAGAGAAAGGCATGCTGGGCGCGGTCGAGCGAGCCGAGGAAATTTTCAGGGGAAACCCCGGCTACGTCATGCCCCAGCAGTTCGAAAACCCCGCAAACCCCGACATCCACCGAAAGACCACCGCCCCGGAGATAATGGAATGCCTCGGCGGATTGCCCGACGCCTTCGTGGCCGGCGTAGGCACCGGCGGCACCATCACCGGCGTTGGCGAGGTCTTGAAACACGAAAACAAGGACATCCTCGTAGTCGCCGTAGAGCCCGCGGACTCGCCCGTTCTGTCGGGCGGCAACCCCGGCCCCCACAAGATAGCTGGCATCGGCGCGGGCTTCTTCCCCGGGGTGCTCAACACAAAGGTCTACGACGAGATAATCACCGTGACCAACGAAGACGCGGCAGACACGGCAAAGGCGCTCTCCAGGAGGGAGGCCCTTCTTTGCGGCATCTCCTCGGGGGCCGCGATGTGGGCCGCGCTCAAAGTGGCCGAAAGGCTCGGCGCGGGCAAACGGGTCGTGGTGATCCTCCCTGACAGGGGCGAGAGGTACCTCTCGACAGGGCTCTTTATCTCCGAGTCGCCTTAAAGACCAACCAACTGCTCAAACCGCTCCCAGAGCTTATCTTTGGGGATGCCAATGTCTATGAAGTCCCAGGGGAGGGTCTCCGAAAGGCCACGCTCTCTCATGGTATGGAAGCCCGGGTCCACACCTGCCGACAGCGAGGCCTTTTTCCAGTCGCCCTCATCGAGCATAGCTTTAAGGGCCCCGGCCACGCGTCGGTCGCCCCTTGCGAACATGCCCTGCATGTATGCGTATTTCGGGACGTCGTGGAAGACCTTTACACCCTTAACGCTGCCGAGAGATTTTTTAATGTGCTTCAGCCTCTCCTTGACGGTCTTTATGCCCTGCATCGGATGCCACTGAAACGGCGTAAAGGGCTTGGGCACGAAAGTGCTAAGCGTAAGCACGATGTTGCCCTTCGCCGATGTATCCCTTATTTTTTTGACAAGAGTGACTATGCCTTCTATATCATGGTCGGCCTCCGTGGGGAGGCCGACCATGAAGTAAAGCCTCAGCCTCTCGATGCCGCCCGCAAGCAGAAGCCTCGAGGTCTCGATAATATCTTCCTCTGTGATCTTCTTGTCTATGACTTTCCTGAGCCTCTCGGTGCCGGCCTCCGGGGCGATGGAGACGCTCTTTTTCCCCTGCATAAGCCCCACTATGGCCACGCTCCGGGGGCTTGCCCTCAGCGATGTGATCGAGAAATCCACGCCCTCCATCCCGAGCACATCAAGGGCATGTGGATAATCTGTCAGAGATGGCCCTATCAAACCCACCCGTTCCGTCTGTTCAAGGGCACTTTGTATTTCCTTCTTAATCGCATCAAGGCTTTTTTTACGTGGTGGATTATACACATGGCCCGCGAGGCAGAAGCCGCAACTGTGGGGACAGCCCCTCATCGCCTCCACAAGGCACATCCTCTGAAACTCGGTCTCAGGCGTAATTATCGAGGCCCTTAGGGGGTATTTTGAGATATCCTTTACATACCGCCTTTTGATCACCTCAGGCGCGCCCCCGCGCGCAACTCGGCCAGTTATCAGGCCGTCTTTGCCATAGCTTACGTCGTAGCACTGCGGGGCATACACGCCTTCTATGCCCATCGCGCTCTTTACGGCCTCTTCCTTCGAGGACGGATTCAAGTATGCGTCCATGAACTCCCCGAGCATCTCCTCGGCCTCGCCCGTGAAGCACAGGTCCATAAACTCCGCCAGTTGCTCGGGGTTCGCAAACGCGCAGGCCCCTCCCATAACCACCATCGGATGGCGGGGGCCACGGCTGGCGGCCTCGAGCGGAATGTTAGACATCCGGAGTATCCTTAAGACATTCGGGTAGTCGTTCTCGAATGAGACCGAGAAGGCCACGATGTCGAACCGCCCAAGCGGCCTTTTAGACTCCAGCGAGAAGACCCCGGTGCCCGTTCTTACGTATTCCTCCATGTCCTCGGGGTCGGGCAGAAAGGCCCTTTCGCAGACGACGTCGTCCCTTTCATTTAAGAGTGTGTAGAGTCCCTGAAATCCGAGGTTGGACATCCCCAGATGATACGTATTCGGCCAGACGAGGCAGACGGAAACCCTTCCGCCGGGCTCCTTAAAGACGGTGCCCTTCTCTTTTGAGAGGAGTTCGTCCGCTTTCTCTACGAGACGCCTGTTCATAGCATCGACAGCACCGAGAGCATCGCAACCGACCAGATTATATCCAGCGGGACGTGCATCTCGCAGCTTGAATCCAGCAGGAGGTCCACCCTCGGGGGGAACTCCTCGTCCCCGAGCCAGAGGATCAACGCCACGGGTACCCTCGGAAGCGGCAAAAGCTCCACCGCCGCATCCCCAAAGCCGCTCAGCGGTTTTCCGCCGAGTATCCGAGCCCGTTCGATAAATCCG
>DAOUWH010000097.1 GCA_030667205.1 Nitrospirota bacterium | reverse complement strand
CGCCGTGGGCGACCCAGATACCCAGCGTGGAGCCCTCCATCCCCCGTAGCATTATCGAAGGGCTTTCTAATATCTTCACGGTCGAGAACCGGGACTCGAAGCGCCCCGAGAGGTTGCGTATAAAGCGAGGTTTTAACTTTTCCTCTATGCCCGGCCATGGCACCCATCCGAGGAAGGCCATAAGCTGGCAGCCGTTGCATACGCCGAGGCTGAATACGTCGTCTCTGGCGTAGAAGGCATCGAATTGCTCTTTGACCTTTTCATTGAACCTCAGCACCCCGGCCCAGCCCTTTGCCGAGTCCAGCACGTCGGCGTAGCTGAAGCCGCCTACGAACACAACGCCCCTCATCTCGCCGAGGCTGGCCCTGCCCTCCATGAGGTCGGTCACGGTTATGTCCCAGGGCTCAAACCCCCCGGCATAGAACGCCGAGGTCATCTCGCGGTCGCCGTTTGAGCCTTCCTCGCGGATTATGGCTACCTTCGGTCTATCGGCAACCTCCGGCGTCTCCGCCGGCTCGAACGATACTGAAAACTTCGGGCCGGGCCTCTGGTAGATATTTTTTCTCTCCTCCTCGACGCACTCTGGGTTTGCCTGCAGGCGGTCGAGCCGGTAGCTCGTCTCCTCCCACACCGCCCTGAGTTCCGCCATCGGGTCGTCCAGCACCACGGTCTCGTTGACCGAGACCGTTATTACCTTCTCCTCCGTGGTCTCGCCGATTACCTGATAAGGCACTTCGGATTCATTGAGGATTTTTAATATGCTCTCCCCGTCCTCGGGGGCGTACTCGATGAGGAGACCGGCCTCCTCGGCAAAGAGCACCCTTAAAGGCTCTGCTTTTGCGTCGATGTCTATCTCGAGGCCGGAGTTCCCCGCGAAGGCCATCTCAAGGGCCGCCGTGATGAGGCCGCCGTCGCTTATGTCGTGGCCCGCAAGGACAAGGCCCTCTTCAATAAGATTTTGAACGGCGTTGAAAGTTCGTTTTAAGAGTCCGGGGTCTTCGATGTCGGGCGTGTTGTTTCCTATTTGGCTGAAACACTGCGCAAGGGCCGAACCGCCAAGGCGATAGCGTCCGCCTCCAAGGTCGATGTACACCAGCTTGCTGCGTCCGGGCCTTTTTATATCAGGCGTAACGGTCTTTGTGATATCCGGAGATGTTACATATGCCGAGATGACGAGCGCACCGGGGGCCTTGACCACCTCCCCGGTCTCCCTGTCCACGGAGGCCATCGAGAGGCTGTCTTTCCCCCCGTCCACGGCGATGCCGAGTGCGCGCATGAAATCGCTCATCGCAACGGCGGCGTCATGAATTAGCGCGCCCTCGCCCGGAAGTTTTGCCGCATACATCCAGTTTGCCGAGCAGCGTACGTCCTCGAGCGCGCTCACCTTCGCCCAGACGATGTTGGTGAGGGCCTCGGCCACCGACATGCGGGCCATTGCCGCCGGGTCTATGAGGCCCTTAATCGGCTGCTCTCCTATGGAGGTCGCGGCCCCCGTGGTGGAAAAATGGCTCTGGCTGATAACGGCAAGGTCCGCCACGGTAAGGCCCAGAGGCCCCGCGCACTGCTGCTGCGCTATCAGGCCGGTGACGCTACGGTCCACCTTATTGGTTAAAAACCTCTTCGACCCTACGGATACGAGTCGTAAAACTCTCTGGAGGGCGTTGCTTGCGGTCAGGCCCTCGGGAAGCTCAAGCGGCTTTAACACCAGAGGTACTCTTTCGATGTTAAAAGTTTTTTGGGGCATCTCGCCGAGGACCTTTTTCAAGTCAAGGTCCACGGGGGTCGAATCATCCATGCTGTCAAAGAGCACCGCGCGTCCGTCGCCGGTTATCTCGCCCACGAACGCGCACGGCACCTTCTCGCGGTCGCAGAGTGCCTCGAACATGGCGGCATGCTCCGGCCTTATCAAAAGGGCGTTTTGCTCCTGGTACTCCGCGCCCCATATCTCCAGCACCGAGAGGGTCTCGTCGCCGAGGGGGATTTTTCGTATGTCTATTTTCGCGCCTTCGGGCTCGATTATCTCCTTCAGGACGTTGCAGTTGCCGCCTGCGCCCTGGTCGTGGATGCTTATGATGGGGTTTTCGCTTCCCATCTCGATGCAGGCGCGGATGACGCGGTTTAGTTTCTGCTCCATCTCGGCATCGCCGCGCTGAACGGCGTTGAAGTCAAGCTCCTCGGGGTTTTCCCCCTGCACCATACTGGAGGCCGCGCCCCCGCCCATCCCGATGCGGTAGGCCGGGCCGCCCACCTTGGTGACAAGCATCCCCTTCTCGGGCTTTCCCTTTTCGGTCTGGCGGGCGTCCATCTGGCCGATGCCGCCGGTGAACATGACGGGCTTTATCCATTCGCGGCGCTCTTTGTTTGGAAGCCTCATGCCGAAGGAGCGCGTGTAGCCAAGCGCCAGGGGCTCGCCGAACTTGTTGCCGTAGTCCGACGCCCCGTTACTGGCCTCTATCTCTATCTCAAGCGGCGAGGCGAGGTTCGGGGGATATTTAAAAGTCTCGTCCTCCCATGGAAGCGGGTAGTCGGGAATCCTGAGATTTCCAACACAGTAGGCCGCGGTGCCCGCCACCACGAGGCCGCCGCGCCCCGTGGCCTGCACGTCGCGTATACGCCCGCCGGTGCCTGTCTCCGCGCCGGGGAAGGGCGCCACGCCGCTTGGGAAGTTATGGGTCTCGGCAGTGAAGATTATATGGTAGTCAAGGGATTTCTCTATGAACCTCGAAGGCCCTCCCGGTGATTCGGGCACGATGGTGCGTATGCCGTAGCCCCGGATGGCGCTTGAGTTGTCGCTGAAGGCGATTACGCTGTTGCCGGGGCGCTCGCTGTATGGGCGGCCTATAATCCGCATCAGGCTATCGGGCATCTCCTGGCCGTCTACAACGAGCCTCCCCTTGAAGAACCAGTGCCTTGAGTGCTCGCTGTTGGACTGGGCGAGGTCGAAGCACTCGACATTGGTGGGATTGCGGCCCATATCCTTTGCAAAGAGGTTGAAGTAGTAGTCGATGTCCCAGTCGTCGAGGCCGAGGCCCATCTCGCGGTTGAGCTTCTCTATGGCCTGCCTGCCTTCCTCCAGCACGGGCACAATGCGGACCGGCTCGGGGGTTATGCCAAGCGAGAACGAGGCGATGCCCTCGGGGTAGCTAAACTCGGTCATGCGGTCATAGAGCGCTCCGGTTGCCCTTAAGAGGTCGTCATCCGAGAGGTCTCCCTTGAACTTGTAGCGCCTTGTGCGCTCGAGGCGCGTGACCGTATCAAGCCCCGCGGCCCGGCATACGCTTACGGCATTGGTGGACCATGCGGTCTGGAAATTCAGCCTCGGGCCTACCTCAACGATGCCGGGGCCTTTAAGGAATGGCGACAGGGAAAACCTCTCGGGCTCGAAGGTCTCGCTCAGCAGCCACGCGAGGGCCTCAAGCTCCCCCTTCGAAAGCGGCCCGGCAAGCCCCACGTTATAGCAGCACTCGGTCTCGACCCCCTCAAGCTCGATGCCCTGCTGGCGGAGCCTGTGGAGGAGGGCGTTTGTGCCTGCCTCATCAAGTGCCGGGGGCCTGTAAAAGTGAAGGAGCCATATCATAGCAGTATTATATTACAAGATTCCGCGGCCTGCCTGCCTGCCTTCGCAGGGATGACGACAGTACGGCATCTTAAAGCCGGGGCACCAATTATGTTATCCTTATAGGACATTATCCCCGGAGGAATTTTAAAGATGCGAAAAGTCCTACTGATAGTCATGGCGGTGCTGCTCGTCGGGGCCTGCACCCCGAAAAAGGTCAAGGTCCAGTCCGAGGACTCCAGGCTCACCGAGGAGGCTTTCGCCCTGGCAGAGGACATGAGGAAGGCGTATGTGGGCAAGGATTTAAAAACCCTCGAAGGATACGCCACCGAAGACGGTTTTAAGGACATGAGAAAGCACTTGAGGGATTTCGAGCGCGTGGAGCTCAAGTTCACCAACCGGTGGGTCGATATCGAGGGTGGAGAGCTTACCCTCAATGTCGCGTGGCGGGGGACCTGGACCATAAAGGGCCGCGAGCGCGAGGACCGAGGCATGGCGGTCTTTCAGCTTACGGGCAGCCCCCTCAGGCTCAACAGGGTCCTGCGCTCCAGCCCTTTCAGGAACCCTGACTGGTAGCCCCGGGATGTGTTAAAATCAAGTATCACCTCTTTTAATTTCCAGGAGGGACACCTGACAGTCTTCTTCAGGCATGGTTGCTGAAATTGGATAAGTTCCACGAAGAGTGCGGTGTCATCGGCATCTTCGGTCATGCCGAGGCGTCCAACCTTGTCTATCTCGGCCTTTACGCCCTGCAGCACAGGGGGCAGGAAGGCGCCGGCATATCCTCAAGCGACGGAAAACAGTTCTTCACCGAAAAGGGCAAGGGCCTCGTGGCCGACATCTTCAGCGAGAAGAATCTTAAAAGGCTTCCGGGCCACATAGCCATAGGCCATAACCGCTACTCCACCTCGGGCTCAAGCACCCTCCGCAACGTCCAGCCCATCGTGGCCAACTCCTCGATGGGCCTCCTCGGGATAGCCCACAACGGAAACCTCGTCAACGCCGACGAGCTGAGGGCTGAGATAGAGGAGGAGGGCGCCATATTCCAGAGCACCTCCGACAGCGAGGTGATAATACACCTTATAGCCCGCTCAAGGGCCGATGGGTTCCACGCCAAGGTGATAGACGCGCTGCAGACCGTAAGCGGGGCGTTCAGCCTGGTGCTCCTGAGAAACAACGAGCTCCTGGCGGTCAGGGACCCCCTCGGCGTGAGGCCAATGAGCCTCGGCCAGATAGACGGGGCCTACGTGGTGGCCTCCGAGACCTGCGCCTTCGACCTCATCGGGGCCAAATACATACGCGACATAGAGCCCGGCGAGATGCTCATCATAAACTCCGAGGGCCTCCGCTCCCTGAGGGCCATCCACAGCCCGAGGCGGGCGTTTTGCGTGTTCGAGTTCATCTACTTCGCAAGGCCCGACAGCTACATATTCGGCGGGTACAACGTAAACGAGATAAGAAAGGAATTTGGCCGCCAGCTTGCCAGGGAGGCCCCCGTGGAGGCCGACATCGTCATACCCGTGCCCGACTCCGGGGTGCCGGCGGCTATCGGGTATTCAGAGGAAAGCGGCATCCCGTTTGATTTCGGCCTCATCAGGAACCACTACATAGGCAGGACATTCATCGAGCCCAGGCAGAACATCAGGCACTTCGGCGTGAAGATAAAACTGAACCCGGTGCGCGAGCTCCTCGAAGGCAAGCGCGTCGTGGTGGTGGACGACTCCATAGTGCGCGGCACCACGAGCCAGAAGATAGTAAAGATGCTCCGCGAGGGGGGCCTCGCCCGCGAGGTCCACATGAGGATAAGTTCCCCCCCGACAATTGGGCCGTGCTTCTACGGAATCGACACCCCCACCCGCCAGGAGCTTATCGCCAGCACGCACTCCGTGGAAGAGATAAAAAAGCATATCACCGCGGACTCCCTCAGCTACCTCACCCTGGAAGGCGTCCGCAATATCGTACCCAACCCCGAGGACTTTTGCGCGGCGTGCTTTGACAACTGCTATCCGATAAGTTTCCCCGGGGAGAGCATGCAGCAGCTGGAACTAATGTTCGGAAGGTAATTTTTTTAAAAAATGGCAGAAGAAAATACCCGGCAGCTTCAGGAAGCAATCGACGAATCCGGCTACAAGAAAGTAATACCCACGACGAACAAGGCCACCCTTGAGCTGAACGAGGAAGAAGGGGAGCTTATATTCCTGGGCAGGACCCAGCGGGGCTACGAGGTGGACTACGACCCGCAGTTCCAGTGGGGTTGCTCGCCCACCGAGACGCTCCAGCTAAGCCTTGCCGGGTGCCTGGCCATAGACGTGGTGTCTTTCCTCCGAAAAATGAGGGCGGTCATAAAGGATTTTAAGATGGAGATAGAGGGGGAGCGAAACCCCACCCCGCCGCAGTATTACAAGTCCATAGACATAAAGATAAACATCACCGGCTCGGGCATAGACAAGCGGAAGATGGACCGTGTGATATCGCTTTCGCGGGAGAAGTACTGCTCGGTGCACCACAGCCTCAGGCCCGACCTCAAGGTGAATGTGACCTACGAGATAACCGAGGCGGAATAATCCAGTACTTCGGGGCTCCGCCCCGAACCCCGGCACTTAATTCTAATATGGGGCTCCGCCCCGTACCCCGGCACTTAATCCTAATATGGGGCTCCGCCCCGTACCCCGGCACTTAATTCTAATATGGGGCTCCGCCCCGAACCCCGGCACTTTTTTGCTCGCCCAAAAAAGTTGCCAAAAAAGGGCTCCCTACGAAAGTTTCCGGGTCCGCCCCGGCGGATTCGCCGAGGCGGACGCTCCGCTCGGTCGGCCTCCGGTAAACTAATTCAAACTCGGCGCTT
>DAOUWH010000063.1 GCA_030667205.1 Nitrospirota bacterium | reverse complement strand
CAATAAAAAAGGGCAGCCCTCCGGGCTGCCCTCCTGCCTGGAGAAATGCCGGGGTTATTCGCCTGCCGGAACGACGAGGACCGCGCACTCGGCATGTCCGATGACCCTCTCGGCCACGCTCCCCATAAGGAGCCTCTTCAGACCCGTACCACCGTGGCTTCCAACAACGATAAGGTCGCAGCCCTTTTCCTTTGCCATGTTCACTATGACATCGTCGGGCCTGCCTTTTTCCACTACCGCCTCTGCCTTTAGGCCCTCTTTGTCCGCGGCTGCCTTTACGCTGCCGGCATAGTCTTCGGCCCTCTTCTCATTGTCATCTGCGACCGAGACGGCGACAATACTGCCTCCAGCTGACTTTGCAAGCGAAATCGCTTCGAGGGCCGCATCCTCGCTGTATTTGGAGCCGTCAGTGCCCACAAGTATCTTGCTGAATTTTAATTCCGCCTCCCTGGGCACCACAAACACGCACGTCGGGGAGTGGCCGACCACCTTTGCCGTAACGCTCCCCATCAGGAGCCTCATCATACCCGTTCTTCCGCGCCTTCCCATCACGATAGCGTCGGCCTTTAGCCCCCGGGCCTCCTCCACTATCTCCTTATATGGGTTTACGCTCCTTTTTACAAGCGCCTCGCATGAGACGCCCTCGCTCTCGGCCCTTGCCTTTACTGAATCTATATGCGTCCTTGCCTCGGCCTCCAGCGTCTCGATGGCATCAGGAGCATATGCCTCCAACTCGGGATTGTACTCCACAACCTTTAGCGCGGTGAGCTTCGCCCCACGGTCCCTGGCCAGCTTTATGGCCTCCCTTACCGCACCCTCGCCGGACTCCGAGCCGTCCGAACATACAAGCAAACTCTTAAAACTCCCTGTCTCGCCCATATCAATGACCTCCTGTAAAAAACGGCCCTCTTATACTCACACCCGCCTTCTCTAATTGGATTATATCAACCCCCCGGACAATTGCAAGGGGACACGGGCCCTTTTAAGGGGACACTGTCCCTTGCAAGGGGACATGGGCTTTTTTTACCGGATTTGCCGATGCGATTACCAACAAAAAAGGGCAGCCCGAAGGCTGCCCTTTAAATCGTCCTATGATTGAGTTTCAGGCCTTAGTGGCCTCCCGAGCCGAGAATTCCGGATGCGGCAACGCTCAGCACTACCACCTCCAGAACTGCGAGCACCACATAGGCCTTGTCCTTCTTCCTGAGTAACCCCGGGATTATCGCCAGATAGCAAACTACCGTAAGCCCCGAGAGAAACGCTATCGGTGCGAAATTAAGCATGTCGCCGTAGCTCAGGTTGCCTGCCCATGCCCATCCCGCCTTTATTCCGCTTTCCTGAAGGTAGTCGGCAACCGACATCACCCAGTAGTGCTGTACCTCCCCAATCGGTATCATGGGCGAGAGGATGCCTAAGGCATACACTGCGAATGTCGCGCAAAGGCCGAGGAACCCAATCATCATGCCTTTATTTAGAATGCTCGCATAAAGTATCTGTTCTTCAGTTGCCTTTTCAGCCATGATATCCTCCTATATTAATTCCGGCCATAGGCCCTTTTGCAGAGCCTTAAGGCCTGCAACACCGAGCACTACTATTACCATAATTCTTATTACCTTCGGCTTTGTCACCAAAAGCACCTTGACGCCCACTAACGAGCCAAGCATTATGCCCACGACCGAGGGAACGACCATCAGCGGGAGCACGGCCCCGTTGTTGAGATATATCCATGCGGCCGAGGTGTCGGTTATCGAAAGCAGGAACTTGCTTGTGGCGACGGAAATCTTTATTGGCGCACCCATCACCAGGTTCAGGACCGGGACGTTCGCCCAACCGGCGCCGAGACCGAACATGCCGGCCATCACTCCGATGATCACGAACAGCCCGAGGGCTATCGGAGTCCTCTGTACCTTCCAATCGATGTCCTTTCCGAGGGTGGGCTCGTGATACACGCCCATGATACCCAGGGACTGCGAGAGCGCATCGGCCTTTGGAACGTTGGGAAACTCGGACTTCTTGGCCATTATCATGATGACCACTATCATGAGTATCGTGGCCCCAAGGAGCGTCTGCACTACGTTCGTCGGCAGCGCAAGGCCTATCATCGCCCCTCCAATCGCACAGGTAGAGGCGATCAGGGCCAGGGGTATTGCCAGCCTGAGGTCGGCCATGCCTTTTCTGAGAAGGCCCGGCCCGGCGGCAAGCGCCCCGGCAAGGGCGACTATGAGGCCCGCGCCCCTTACGAAATCGAGGTGAAACGGCAGGAACCCGCTGACGATGGGAACATAGAGGACCCCGCCTCCGACTCCCGCAAGCACCGCGAATATGCCCAGCACAAAGGTCAGCACGAACAACACAAGGGGCCAGAACCACCATACATGCTCGGTGCCGGTGACCTGTGCGGCCGCCTCTTCTATGGCCTTGGTGCCGCCGGATGAGGCAAGCGACAGAGAGCTTACAACAAATACCATAACGGCAATCAAAAGAATCGCGACAATTGAGATTTTGCTAAATCTGCTCAAGACCTCGCCCTCCTTCTTGTTGAAAATCTAGTTACATTTTGAAATATTACAGTAATAACCAAAACGGTCTATATAATACTCCAATATCCGCAAAACCGTCAATGCAACTCTCCTTATACGCATATTTATTTTTATTATTACTTACGAGTAGTGAAGGTTTGCGGCGACAACGCGCTCTGGGATTATAAGGGCTATGCCCCCTTCATTGCCTTCCAGACGTGGTAAATCCTCTGAAGCGCGGTAAAGTGGGTAAGGACGAACATTGCCCACAGAACCGGCACTATCCATCCGGTCAGGGCGCCCAGCACTATGAGGATTATCCGCTCGGGCCTCTCCATAACGCCGGTGTTGCATCTGTTGCCAATCCCCTCGGCCCTTGCCTTTGCGTAGCTTACGACAAACGCCCCGAGCATCGTCCCCAGGCACAGGAACACGCCGGTGTAGTCGTCCTGAGCGCCGAGGTACCATGCCAGGCCAAGGAAGATAAGGGCATCGGCGTACCTGTCGAGCACCGAGTCCAGGAAAGCGCCGAACTCTGTCTCTTTCTTTTGAGTCCTTGCCACGACCCCGTCGAACATGTCCATCAGGCTTCCGATTGCGATTACAAGCCCCCCGAGAAAGAGGCTCTTCATAATGATGAGGGCGCCCAACACGGTCACGGTAAAGCCCGCGACGGTGATGACGTTGGGGTCGAACTTTACCTTCCTTGCGAGGGGTCCAAGTGGTTTGTCATAGAAATGGCCGAGCCACGCGCCTATCATTTCACCCGTCCTCCGTGCGGATTGCAACACGTCCCATAGCCCTTTTATATATCACAAGTGATTAACGTGTCAAGGAAAACTCGCTTCCTTACTGACTGTCATTGCGGCAGGGGGGGTTCCTTGACACTGTGTTGCCCATGGTATAATCTCACTGTATGGATGCACCTAAAGAACATATAAAACGCATCTTAAAGGCCAGGCACCACGACCCGTTCGAGTTCCTCGGTGCCCACCGCACAAAAGAGGGAGTCGCAATAAGGACCTTTCAGCCCGGCGCCAAAAAAGCATGGACACTGAGAAACGGCGAGACTACTGAGATGAAAAAGATCCATAAAGCGGGGGTTTTCGAGGCCGTCTTAAAGGGTGCCGAGGAGATATCCCCTTATCTGCTCAGGGTCGAGGACTCCATCGGCAACGTGCGGACATTCCACGACCCCTACAGCTTCCCCCCGCTGCTTACGGAATTCGACCTCCACCTCATGGGCGAGGGCACCCACTACAGCAAATACGAAAAGCTCGGGGCGCACCTCTCGACGATCAACGGCGTCGAGGGCGTAAACTTTGCCGTATGGGCCCCCAACGCAAAGGGCGCAAGCGTAATCGGGGATTTCAACGGCTGGGACGGCAGAACACACCCCATGCGCACCCGGGGGGCCACGGGCATCTGGGAGCTTTTCGTGCCGGGCCTCAAGGAGGGAGACCTCTACAAATTCGAGATAAAGTCCGAGAGCGGGATATTCATCAAGACCGACCCCTACGGCTTTTTCTCGGAACTCAGGCCCCAGACGGCATCCATCGTATGGGACATAAACAAATACCAGTGGGGAGACGGCGGCTGGATGCAGAGGCGAAAGGAGACTAACTGGCTCGATGCCCCGCTCTCAATCTACGAGGTGCACCTCGGCTCCTGGCAGAGGACGGACGGGGACCCCGGGTTCCTTAACTACAGGGAGCTCGCCCACAGGCTCGTGGAGCATGTAAAGAAGCTGGGCTTTACGCACATCGAGCTCCTGCCGGCAATGGAGCACCCGCTTGACGCCTCGTGGGGCTACCAGACGCTGGGGTATTTTTCGGTAACAAGCCGCTTCGGCAGCCCCGAGGACTTCATGTACTTCGTGGACTACTGCCACCAAAACGGGATCAGCGTCCTCATGGACTGGGTGCCCGCGCACTTGCCCAAAGACGCCCACGGCCTTGCCTACTTCGACGGCACCTTCCTGTACGAGCACGAACACCCCATGAAGCGCGAGCACATGGACTGGGGCACGCATATCTTTAATTACGGTCGCAACGAGGTGGCGAGCTTTCTCCTTAACAGCGCGCTTTTTTGGCTCGAAAAATACCACATCGACGGCCTGAGGGTGGACGCCGTGGCCTCGGTTTTGTACCTTAACTACTCCAGAGAGAAAGGGCAGTGGATACCCAATATCTATGGCGGAAACGAAAACCTCGAGGCCATAGAGTTCCTGAAAAAGTTCAACGAGCTATGCCACAGGCACCATCCCGGCGTGCTTACCATCGCGGAGGAGTCCACCGCATGGCCCATGGTCTCAAGGCCCACTTATGTGGGCGGCCTGGGGTTCAGCCTCAAGTGGAACATGGGCTGGATGCACGACATGCTTGAGTATTTTTCAAAAGACCCCGTAGTCAGGAAATACCACCACTCCGACCTCACCTTCGGCCTCATTTACGCGTTTCACGAAAACTTCGTGCTCGTGCTCTCGCACGACGAGGTAGTGCACGGCAAAGCATCGCTGCTTAACAAGATGCCCGGCGACCTCTGGCAACAGTTCGCGAATTTAAGGTGTCTCTATGGCTATATGTACGGCCATCCGGGCAAGAAGATGCTCTTTATGGGCGCGGAGGTCGGCCAGCGCGGCGAATGGGACTGCGACTCCACCGTGGAGTGGGACCTCCTTCAATACGAGTCGCACGAAAAACTGATGAAGTACCTTGCGGACCTCAACAGGCTCTACTCCGAAGAGCCCGCCCTGCACCAGGTGGACTTCGAGCCTCCGGGCTTCGAGTGGCTTGATTTCAGCGACTCGGACTCCTGTGTAGTGAGCTTCGTAAGGCGGGCCAGGGACCCCGGTGATTTCCTCGTATTCGTCTTTAACTTCACCCCGATACCGAGGATGGGCTACCGGGTCGGCGTGCCTGTTAAAACGTCATACCGCGAGATAATGAACTCCGACTCGGAACTTTACGGGGGCTCAAACATCGGAAACGCGGGCCTCGTCAGGGCAGAGGACAACCCGTTCAAACAGTGGCCCTGCTCCCTCGGACTCAACCTTCCGCCACTGGGGATGCTGGTGCTGAAACCGGAGAGGGGATGATTAATCGGGCATAAGCAGGGGGCGGTAGGGGTGTTGAATTTGGTTAGGCGAAATGCTAACCACCCCTATCCCCTCTTCGCCTTTGCCTTCTTCTTCGCCGTTTTCTTCTTAGCAGGCTTCTTTTTCCCCTCTAATCCGAAGGCGTTGTGAAGGGCGCGCACGGCAAGCTCCGTGAACTTCTTCTCTATGACGCAGGAGACCTTTATCTCGGAGGTGCTTATCATCATGATGTTTACGCCGTGCTTTGCAAGGGTCTCAAACATCAGCGCGGCAACGCCCGAGTGGGACTTCATTCCCACGCCGACGATGGAGACCTTCGAGATGTCCTCCCTCAGGTCGGTGCCCACAGCGTCGAGGTCCTTTGCCAGGGAATCGGCAAGCTTCATCGCCTTTTTGCTCTCGGTCCTGGCCACGGTAAAGGAGATGTCCGTGGCCCCGGTCGCGTGGCTTATGTTCTGCACTATCATGTCCACTACGATGTTGGCGGCCGCGACCGTGCCAAAGAGTTTTGAGGCGATTCCCGGCCTGTCGGGCACTCCTATTATGGTAATCTTGGACTGGTTCTTGTCGTATGCGACACCGGAGACCACAACCTTTTCCATATCTTCGTCCTCCTTGACTATGAGCGTCCCGGGAGCGTCGGAGAAGCTTGACCTTACGACGAGGGGGACGTTGTATTTTTTGGCATATTCGACCGCCATGGACTGAAGCACCTTCGCCCCGAGACTTGAGAACTCGAGCATCTCCTCGTAGGAGACCCTGTCGAGCTTCCTGGCCTCTGTCACCATGTTGGGGTCCGTGGTGTAGACGCCGTCCACGTCGGTGTATATCTCGCAGAGGGCTGCCTTAAGGCTGGCGGCAATGGCAACCGCCGTGAGGTCGGAGCCGCCGCGCCCAAAGGTGGTTACGTCCTTACCCGTCACCGATATCCCCTGGAATCCGGTCACGACCGGCACCGCGCCTTCGGCCAGGGCTTTTTTTAGCCTATTGGCCGAGACCTTCTCGATACGGGCCTTTGTGTGGGCGTCGTTGGTAACGATGCCGACCTGCCTCCCCGTAAAACTCATGGACTTCACGCCGAGTTCGCTTATGGCCATGGCCATAAGCGCGGCGCTGATGCGCTCGCCCGAGGACAGCAGGAGGTCCATCTCCCTGCCCTCGATATGGTTCGATAGCTCCTCGGCCAGGCCTATGAGCTTGTCCGTCTCCCCGGACATCGCCGAGACGACCAGGACGACCTGGTGGCCCTCGTCACAGACCCGCTTTACCTTCCGGGCAACCGCCCTGATACGCTCGATGTCGCCCACCGACGTGCCGCCGTATTTCTGCACTATAAGCATCAGTCGCTCCCCCTGATAAAGTAATCCATCAGCTCATGCCCTTTTTCTATTTTCACGGCATTGTCTGCGGTAAAGATTTCCTCGCTGAAGCCTTTGACGCCGGAGGCCTTCTTGTCGGTGCTGTCGAATATCACGAAGGGCACCGGCTCGCTGGAATGCGTCCTGAGCTTAAGCGGCGTGGCATGGTCGGGCATAACAAGCACCCTGTATGCGTCGAATGCCTTCAGGCCCCTCAGCATAGTGCCCACCACGAGGGCGTCGAAATCCTCGATGGCCCTTACCTTGTCGGCGGGGTTTCCACTGTGGCCCGCCTCGTCCGGGGCCTCCACGTGGATGTAGGCCATGTCCTCGGTCTCGAGCGCCTTTAAGGAGTACTCGGCCTTGCCCACATAATTGGTGTCGAGGTAACCGGTAACGCCCGGCACCTCAAGTATCCGGAATCCGGCGCATATGCCAATCCCCTTCATGAGGTCCACTGCCGAGACCATGGCGCTGCTTACGCCGTGTTTGTCTTTAAAGAGCGGGATGTTCGGCTTCCTGCCCTGCCCCCAGAGCCATATGCTGTTGGCAGGCTTTTTGCCCTCGGCCACCCTCTTTTTGTTGACCTCATGGCCTTCGAGCACGCCCACGGACTTCAGCATCAGGTCCTTGATGCACTCGCATCCCGTTCCCAGCGGCAGGTAGTCCGTAACCTCCTTGCCCAGGATGTCGTGCGGCGGTGTGCAGTCGGCTCCCGCCGCCTGTCCCTTCATGACCATAAGATGCCTGTAGCCTACACCGGGGTGGAAGACGATATCATCAGTGCCAAGCTCCCGGGT
>DAOUWH010000201.1 GCA_030667205.1 Nitrospirota bacterium | reverse complement strand
TCAGGTACCCCCGCCATTAAAAAATGATGGTGGATAGCACCTCGATTTTGATACTCATGTGCTATTGCTGTTCGTACTCCCTTTTCATGTGGCCTTTTCCAGTAATTTACACCGTAGATATGACGGTTTAACTTATGTTCAAATAGCCTAAATGTTTTATGAGCTTGCTCAGGGTGAGGGTAATCCCTGTAGGTCAGATGACCGTACCAATGCCAATCGTCCAAATATTCAACCCAAGTTGATAGCTCTTGCGCTAGATGCCTAGTATTGACTTTGCTAGGGGAGAACTCTATTAATCCACCCATAATGCCCCTTGAGAGTTGAAAAATAGTTGAAAAATAGTTGGAGGTGATTTGACGCACTTAGGCCGTCCGTCTAAGTGCCTGATTTCATAAATAAACAATGGAGCCGGGGAGGAGGGTCGAACTCCCGGCCTGCTGATTACGAATCAGCTGCTCTACCACTGAGCTACCCCGGCTTAAGGTACTATTTTACATTATAACGCCTTGTTCGGGAAACGTAACTCTTAGTCAGGCGGTAACATCTCCGAATAAAAGGGGGCTGTGCCCCCCAGCGTCGGTCATCAGTAGCTACTTCCGTTTCAATTCTATCCTGATATAGGGCTCTGAGGCGGGCTCCACGTGAACGATGATGTCGGCCACGGCGGGAAACTCGCTGATAATCCTCCCCTCCACCCGGTGGGCGATGTTGTGGGCGTCCTTGATCGGGATATCCGGGTCCACCTGGATGTGCATGTCGAGGTAGACGTGCTGGGCGGAGCCCCTGGTCCTTATGCCGTGGCAGCCCTTTACGCCCTCGACCCCCTTTACGATGGATTCGACAGCGTGTGTGTCTATGCAGACGGTGTCCACGAGCACGTCCGAGGCGCTCTTTATTATCGCGTAGCCTATGCGCGCGATGAACAGGGTTATCACGATGCCGGCGATTGTGTCGGCCATGGGGAATCCGAGCCTTGTGAACAGTAGCCCTATCATTACGGCGAACGATGCGAATATGTCGCTCTTTGTATGGAGGGAGTCGGCCACCAGGAAGTCGCTCTTGAGCTCTCGCCCCCGCTTCATCTCGTATACCATCACGAAGGTGTTCACCAGCATGGTACAGGCGAGGATGATAAAGCTTGTGTTCGGCGCGAGGGTCTCGTGCCCCACGGTGAAGGAGTGGTAGACGCGTTTGAGTATCTGGAAGCACGTGCCGAATATCATGACGGAGATGACGATGGTAAAAAGCGTTTCGTATTTCTTGTGGCCGTAGGGGTGGTCCTCGTCGGGCGGGTGCGAGGCTATCCAGATGCCCACGAGCCCCACAATGTTGCTCACGCCGTCAAAGAGGGAGTGGAAGCCGTCGGATAGCATACCCAGCGAGCCGGTCATGTACCCCCACACTATCTTTGCCAGTGCAACGGCCCCGTTAAGGACGAGGGTGACTACGAGCACCCTTCTTACCCGTGGCGTATAGTCCGCTATTGCGTGGTCGTGGTCATGTCCGTGCATTTTTGCCTGAACTCCTTAAAGCTGTCCTTTTTAATCGCCTCTCTCATCTGCCTGAAGAACTCCATGTAGAAGTGAAGGTTGTGGATGGTGTTAAGCCTCATCGAAAGTATCTCGCGGGCGAGGTACAGGTGCCTGAGGTATCCGCGCGAGTAGTTCCTGCAAGTATAGCAGCCGCATTCCGGGTCCAGAGGCGAGGGGTCGTCCTTGTACTCGGTGCGTTTGATGCTTACCCTGCCTCTGCTCGTAAAGAGGGTGCCGTTGCGGGCGTTTCTTGTGGGCATTACGCAGTCGAACATGTCGAATCCCGCCTCCACGGCCTCGAGCATATCGGCGAGGTCGCCTATGCCCATGAGGTACCTGGGCTTCTCCGCCGGGAGCATCGGTCCCATGTAATTTATTATCTCATACATCAGCTCTTTTGGCTCGCCCACGCTAAGGCCGCCCACGGCGTAGCCGTCAAAGCCTATTGCCGTTATCTCCTCGGTACTCCTCTCCCTGAGGTCGCGGTACATCCCGCCCTGCACTATTGCGAAGAGCGCTGGTCCGAAAAGCGCGGGTCTCGCGCCGCCTTCGGGGGATATTCTTTCATGGGCTTCCTTGCATTTCTGAGCCCACTTGGTGGTCAGGGCAAGGGATTTCTCGGCGTATTCCCTCGGCGAGGGGTAGGGGGTGCACTCGTCGAACGCCATGAGTATGTCCGCCCCGAGGGCGTGCTGTATCTCGATGGCGAGGGCGGGGTCCAGATAGTGCATCGAGCCGTCCAGATGGCTTTTGAACTCTACGCCGTCTTCGGTTATTTTTCGGAGGTCCGAGAGGCTGAAGACTTGAAAACCTCCGCTGTCGGTGAGCACGGGGCCGGGCCAGTTCATGAACTTGTGGATGCCGCCGAGCCTCTGGATAGTCTCGTGCCCGGGCCTCAGGAACAGGTGATAGGTGTTGGACAGTATTATCTCGGCCCCGATTTCCCGAAGCTCCTCGGGGCTCATGGCCTTGACCGTGGCCTGCGTGCCCACGGGCATGAAGGCGGGGGTGTTTACCGTGCCCCTTGCGGTGCCGAGCACGCCCAGCCGTGCCTGGCCTGAGGAGGCGGTTATCTTAAATTCCATAGCTCATGCGGCGTCTTTTCCGGTGGGGCGTGGCCGATGAGCCCCAGGGCTTTTTTAACCGCGTCCTCTGCGTCTGCGGCCTCCACGACGCCCTCGACGTCCCACGTTCCGATGCCTACCACCGGTTTTTTAAGCTGGAGCGAGAACGCGATCTCCGAGAGCGTGCCGTATTCTCCGCTGACGGCTATCAGTGCGTCCGCCGTGCGGGCGATTATCACATTGCGTCCGATGCCCATCCCCGTGGCCACGGGCACGTCGATGTATTCGTTTGCCCTGCTTTTGTTGTCATGGGGGAGTATGCCCACCGTAAGGCCGCCGGCTTTCTTTGCGCCTCGCGATGCGGCCCGCATTATTCCGCTTAGCCCCCCGCAAAGGAGCACCGCCCCCGAAAGGGCAATGAGCCTGCCCACCTTTTCGGCCTCTTTAATGAGGTTCCTCGGGGCCTTCCTTCCGCCTATAACGGCGATTATTTTTCTTTTTTCCGTTTTCCCCGCCACAGGCAGATTATATTAGATTGTGGTTTTAAGGGTCAATGCATGGATATCCTTTCCACGCTGACCTGGCAAAGGCGTAGCGGGTTCCCGCCGTATGGCGCGGGCAGGAAAAGCCCTTAAGTAATAGGGGCTACGTATTGCTAATACGCAGGATTGTTAGTAAAATAAACAGATGGACTTTAGTGTGAAGAAAGCGATATTGCCCGCGGCGGGGCTTGGCACCCGTTTTCTGCCGGCCACGAAGGCCTCTCCCAAGGAGATGCTCCCCATAGTGGACAAGCCGCTTATCCAGTATGCGGTGGAAGAGGCCGAGTCGTGCGGGATTAAAGATTTTATTGTCATCACCG
>DAOUWH010000204.1 GCA_030667205.1 Nitrospirota bacterium | reverse complement strand
GCCCTTAGCGGCATGACCCCCTCGGGCCTCACGCCAACGATTATTCTTTCGGGGGGGATTATCTCCTTTGCGTAGAACATCTCGAGAAAACCGTGAAAGAGTTCTTTCGGGGGAATAGCGCCTGCATCCCTGATATAAAAGTCCCTGGCGCCTATCATTATGCCGTTGCGGATAAAAAACACCTGGAAGGCGGCGTCCCTGCCATGGACATAGTGCCCTACGACATCGATGTCGCCAAGCTCGGGGGAGATGACCTTCTGCGACTCCCACGCCCTCCTGAGCGCGGATATCCTGTCGCGGATGCGCGCGGCGTCCTCGTAGCGATGCTCCTTGGACAGCCGCATCATCTTGGCCCGAAGCTCATCAATGAGGTCGGTCTTGTGTCCCTTTAGAAACATCACTACGTTCTGCACCTCTTTCCTGTACGCGTCCCTGTCTATAAGACCGGCACAGGGGGCGGGACAGCGGCCCATCTGGTACTGGATGCAGGGCCTTAAAGGCCTGTCAAGCCTGTAGCGGCAGGGCCTTACGCCGAAGTTGCGCCTTATGAAGGCAAGGGCCTCGCGCATGCTGGAGGAGGGCACATAAGGGCCGAAGTGCATCGCCCCGTCCTTTTTGACCCTCCTTACGACGCCGAGCCGGGGCCACTCCTCGTTTATGGAGAGCCTCAGGTAAGGATAGTTCTTGTCGTCCCTGAGTATTATGTTGAACTTCGGCTTGTACTGCTTGATGAGGTTGGCCTCGAGGGCCAGGGCCTCAAGCTCGCCATCGGTGACGATATACTTCATGTCCTTTATGCCACGGACCATCGCGGCCTTCCTCGGGTCAAGCTCGCCCGCCTTCTGAAAATAGCTGGATACTCGGCTCCTGAGGTCCTTGCCCTTGCCCACATAAAGGACCTTCTCCCCGGGGCCGATGAACAGGTACACTCCGGGCTTCTTTGGCACTGCGGAAAGTTTTACGGCAAGAGAACTCTTTTTCTTTGTAACTTTCTTTTTAGAGACTGCCACTGCCATTTTTATGAAATGCTACCTAACCCTCTCGACCGAGGCGCCGAGGGCCTTGAGTTTTTCGTCCATGCGCTCGTAGCCCCTGTCGAGGTGATAGAGCCTGTCCACTATGGTAGTGCCTTTCGCGGCAAGCCCGGCAAGCACCAGCGAGGCGCTGGCCCTGAGGTCGGTGGCCATGACCTCGGCGCCCCTTAAGGCCTTTACGCCCCTTACGGTGGCCACGCCCGCCTGAACGCTTATGTCGGCGCCCATCCTTTTGAGTTCGGCAACGTGCATGAACCTGTTTTCGAATATGGTCTCATGGATAATGCTCGTGCCGCCTGCAATGCTCATGAGAGCCATGCACTGGGCCTGCATGTCGGTGGGGAAGCCCGGATATGGCATGGTCTTGAAGTCGTTTGCCCCGAGCCTCTCGGGCCCGATAACCCGGATGCCTCCGGCCTGTGCCTTAAAGACGACCCCGGACTCCGTCAGCTTCAGCATGACCGCATCGAGGTGCTCGACGTTCACGCCCTTCAAGACGACGTCTCCCCCGGTAATCGCGGCGGCGGTCATAAAGGTGCCGGACTCTATCCTGTCGGGGATTATGGAATAGTCGGGGGGCTTGAGCTCATCCACGCCCTCTATCTCTACGACGCTTCCTCCGGCGCCGCTTACCTTTGCGCCCATCGAGTTAAGCAGCTCCGCAAGGCAGACCACCTCGGGCTCGCGCGCGGCGTTCTCAAGGACCGTGGCGCCACGGGCCAGGGAGGCCGCCATCATGAGGTTTTCCGTGCCCGTGACCGTGGGGATGTCAAAGCATATGCGCGCAGCCTTAAGCCTTTTCGCCCGAGCCACGACGTAGCCGTCTTTAAGGGCTATCTTTGCACCCATCTTCTCAAGGCCCGTGATGTGAATGTCAATGGGCCTCGCCCCTATCGCGCAACCGCCCGGCAACGATACCCTCGCCTGTCCCCACCGGGCTACGAGCGGCCCGAGCGCAAGCACCGAGGCGCGCATTGTCTTTACGAGCTCGTAAGGGGCCTCGAAACTCTTGACCCCCGATGTATCCACCTCAAGGACGCCGTCTTTGTGATGAAAGCCCGCTCCAAACCTCTCAAGGAGCCTCCCCATCGTCCTTACGTCGGCAAGGTCGGGCACGCGGTGGAGACGGCTCTTCCCGGATACAAGGAGCGAGGCCGTGATGGCCGGAAGGGCGGCGTTCTTCGAGCCGCTTATCTCCACCTTGCCGGTTAGCTTCCGGCCGCCTTTAATTAAAAGTTTCTCCATACATAAATAATAACATACGTATGCTTTAGACTTGTCATTGCGAGGAGGTCGGTACGACCGACGAAGCAATCCCCAACAAATGAGATTGCCGCGCACCCTTCGGGTGCTCGCAATGACATAAAGGCACCATCTTACTTGTCTGGATTCCCGCCCGAAATCGGGTCTCCCGATGAAGGGTCGATTCGGCTTTCGCGGGAATGACAAAAGGAAACCGCACCAATGAAAAGGCCGTTCCGGCTGATGCCGGAACGGCCTTGGTAACGCAACAGTGTCCGCGCTTACAAAAGCGGGACTATGAGGAGCGCAACGATGTTCATGACCTTGATCATCGGGTTGATCGCCGGTCCGGCAGTGTCCTTGTACGGGTCGCCAACCGTGTCGCCCGTGACTGCGGCCTTGTGGGCGTCCGAGCCCTTGCCGCCAAGGTTGCCGTCTTCTATGTACTTCTTGGCGTTGTCCCATGCACCGCCGCCCGATGTCATGGCGATAGCCTGGAAAAGACCGGTCACGATAACGCCTATCAGCAGACCGCCCAGGGCCTCCGGGCCCAGGAATACGCCCACTACTATCGGGGTAAGAACAGGAATCAGGGCAGGGACCATCATCTGCTTGATTGCGCTCTGGGTGACGATGTCAACACACTTGCCGTACTCGGGCTTCTGCGTGTAGTCCATGATGCCCGGGACTTCCTTGAACTGACGGCGGACTTCGTCAACCACGCCGCCGGCGGCCTTGCCAACGGCCTCCATCAGGAGGGCGCTGAAGTAGTACGACGCAAGCCCTCCGATAAAGAGGCCGATGAGCACCTTTGGGTTGGCAAGCTCAAACGAAATTGCGGTATCAAAGCTCCTTGAGTACTCGGCAAAGAGCACCAGTGCCGCCAGAGCGGCCGAGCCGATGGCATAACCCTTGGTGACCGCCTTCGTGGTGTTGCCCACCGCGTCGAGGGGGTCGGTTATATTGCGTATCTCCTCCGGCAGATCAGCCATCTCGGCGATGCCGCCGGCGTTATCGGTAATCGGGCCGTAAGAGTCGATGGCCACGACAATACCGGTCATGGAGAGCATGGACACGGCTGACATGGCGAT
>DAOUWH010000175.1 GCA_030667205.1 Nitrospirota bacterium | reverse complement strand
TGATTATTTCATCGAGGGGTTTGTTTTCCCACTTCTGGATATAGTTGTTCGCCGCCGTTATCTTGTACTGCCTGTCGAGCGTGATTATGCCTCCCTGCACGCTTTCGAACAGGAGGTCAAGCCTCTTTTTTGCCTCGAGCGCTTCGGCCTCCCGCGTCATCTCATGCTCCTGCATACGCGCCTTGTCTATCGCCACCGCGGATATCGAGGCAAAACCCTTCGCCACCGAAAAGTCGTAGAGGGTAAACGGGATCTCCCTGCCCTGGGCATCGAGCTTGTCGTAGAGCCCAAGCGTGCCTATGATCCTCTCGCCCACCTTGAGCGGCACGCCTATTGCCGACTTTCCGACCAGTACCGACTGGCCCTTTATCTCCTCGGGCATCTTTGATATGTCCTCTATGAACAGGGACTTGCCCTCCCTGGCAACCCAGCCGGGAATGCCCTTGCCAAGGGGCACGGCCTCGATTGTATCTTCCATCGGGCCGTAATAGGATTTCACCTTCAGCACCCCTTCTTCGAGCAGCCTTATGACGCAGCCCCTGGCATTAATGAGCTTGGCGATATCCGTGGATATCGTTTTAAGGAGTTCCTCGGGGTCATAGACGGACGTCAGGGCCTTGCTCAGCTCATAAATAATACTAAGCTGTTTAAGCTGGCTTTTAGCCGCTTCATAGAGCTCGACGTTCTTTACGGTGGTAGCGATGGTGTGGGCGATAATCACTGCGGTGTTCATCTCGTGCTCTAAAAAGCCCCTGGGTTTGTCCCTTCCGAGAAGCAGGATTCCAATACAGCTATTGTCGCGTTGTATGGGTACCGCCATCAGGGAACCGCACTTCTCGCATATCAGGCTTCCGGACGGGAAATCGGCAGTGTCTTCAACGATAACCGGCTGTAAGTCCTTGAGAATCCGTGCGGGTATTTCCGAATCGACCGGTAGCGATGTATCTACGGGCATCTCCTTCATGCTGGTCGACTCCAGCAGGAAGGCCTTCATTTCGGTGTTCAGCAGGTAGACGGCGCAGACTTCCTTCCGCATCTTTTCCGCAATGGCCTCGACCATAAGGTTCAGCGCCTCGGTGAGGTCCGGCGTCTGCCCCGCGATTCCGGCCACATCGAGCAGGAGCTCCGTCTCCCTGAGCTTTTTCCTTACCAGCACATCGGAACCCGCAAGGCTCTCCACCATCGAGTCGAACCTTCTGGCGATTATCCCGAACTCGTCGGCACGTTTGGAATTGATCCTGTAGCTGAGGTCGCCCTCCTCCACCCTTTCGGTGGCCTTAAGCATTTCCTGATAAGGGTTTTCGAGTATCCTGCGCAAAAGGAGCACCAGCAAACCGGTTACCATGATGCTCAGCGTAATGAGGAGCACAAGGTAATAAGTCAGCGTCGCCTTTATCCTTTCGCCGGCGGACAGGACATCGACGGTGGAGTCAAGGGACCGGCTTGACAGTTTGTCTATCTTTTCGTAAAGAACCTTATCCTGTTCTCCAAGAAGATTGAGCGCCCTCAGCACCCTGACCCTGCCCACGGGCCTTCGAGTGTTCATGATGATCCTTGCAAATTTTTTGGCCTCCTGAAAATCCGTTCCTATAGACTCGATCATCTGTTTGTCTTCCGGCAGGACGCTTAACTCTCCAAAAATCCTGTTAACATTTGAGAGGCTCGATGTATATTGCTTTTTATATCTCTCATCACCTGTAAGGGCCCAGCCGTTGGCGGCATGCATAAAATCCATAATCGCCCCTCTGAGGTCGGCGTGCATCTTGTGTGTCTGCATCTGCGCGTTCATGGCATCGAGGTTTCGCCCGAGGGCATTGAAGAGGTAAAATGCGCCCGACCCCAGGATTACGGCCGTTGCAACAAAAGCCAGCGTAAGCGCTATTATCTTGCTCTTGAGGCTCACCCTCTAACCCGCTTTCCGAGCTCTCTGTAAAGCTGAACATATTTTCTGGCAGACGCCTTCCAGAGAAACCGCCGCTTCATGCACGAGGTCACGAGCCTTTTCCACTGTTCCCTGTCTCCGTATACGCAAAGGGCCCTCTTTATGCACTCGGCAAGCGCGGAAGGCCAGCGACCGGAAAAAAGAAAGCCCGTTCCCCTGCCGCTCAGGTGGTCGTAGTCGTCTATTGTGTCGGCAAGGCCTCCGGTGGCTCTCGCAACAGGGACCGTGCCGTACCTCATCGCTATCATCTGCGCCAGCCCGCAGGGTTCGTAGTGCGACGGCATAACGAGCATATCGGCCCCAGCGTATATGCGCCTTGCAAATTCATCGTCAAAACCCGTCCTGACAAAAAGCCTGCCGGCATGTCTTTTTGCGGCCGCCGTTAGACCTTTTTGAAGCTCCGCTTCTCCCTTGCCAAGGATTACGGCGTTCAGGCCGCAAGAGAAAATCTCATCCGCCGCATGGAGGAGAAGGTCGACTCCCTTTTGCGAGGAGAACCTCCCGACCATTCCCACAAGAGGCGCCCTTTTGTCTTTGAAGGAGCACTCCTCTATAAGGCTTCGCTTGCACTTTTGCTTGCCCTCCAGAGAACTCGCCGAATATCTGGCCGGTATTGAGGGGTCCGACGCCGGATCCCAGTCATCGTAGTCCAGGCCGTTCAGTATGCCGGTGAAATCCTTGACCCGGCTGCCAAGCACACCGTCCAGGCCGGAGCCGAACTCTTTCGTAAGTATTTCTTTTGCGTAGCTCATGCTTACCGTGGTAATCGCATCTGCCGCGACTATCCCGGCTTTCAGCAGGTTCATCTGGCCGTAAAACTCTATTCCCTCCCACGTAAACCACTCCTTGCCCAGCCCGGTCAGGGACATGGCGGAGGCCGGGAATATGCCCTGGTAGCCGAGGTTGTGAATAGTAAAGACCGTTGCGGTCGTTCTAAATCTTTCCCTGTAAAGGGTCCTTACATAAAGAGGTATCAGGGCTGTTTGCCAGTCGTTTGAATGAATGATATCGGGCCTGAAGCCTATGGCTTCGCACGCCTCGAGAATTGCCTTTGAGAAGAAGACAAACCTGTTAACGTTGTCACTGTAGTCGCCGCTTGAGTCGCCGTAAAGCTCCTGCCTGTTGAAAAACTCCTCGCACTCGAAAAAATAAGACGTATCCTCGTGTGACAACACCCGGGATTCGTACTTCTCCTTCCCGACAGTTACCTCCACGGTGCAACCCGTGTCCTTGAGCTTATACCTGCTCTTGATTCCCCTGTAAAGCGGCAGCATGAGGCGGGCATCCACTTTCGAGGCGCGCAGTTCACCGAGCAGTGTTCCGGTTACGTCGGCAAGGCCTCCCGTCTTGGCAAACGGGATTGCCTCGGATGTTGCAAGAAGTACCTTCATCGGCTGACCATCGAACCCCGGGTGCTCAGACCTTTGCCTCTCGTAAAAACTCAGCGGCCTCCTCGGGGGGTGTCGGGTTTATGTAGAATCCCGAGCCCCACTCGAAGCCGGCTATTTTTGTAAGCTTCGGCATTATCTCGATATGCCAGTGGTAGTATTCGCTTTCCTCCGCGTCGAGGGGAGAGGTGTGAACCACGAAATTGTAAGGGGGCGTGTCCAGTATCGCGTCTATCTTTTTCAGCACTGTCTGGAATATTCCGGCAAGGCCCTTAAAACCCCCGTCCAGTGGGGCGAAGTGCGACTCGTGGTGCCTGGGCAGTATCCAGGTCTCAAAAGGCGCCCTTGGGGCGAACGGCGCTATCGCGATGTAGTCTTCGTCTTCGAGCACGACCCTCCTTCCGTCTTCGAGTTCCTGGCGCACAATGTCGCAGAAGAGGCACCTCTCGCGCATCTCATAGTGGTCCTTCGCGCCCTTGATCTCGTCCTTGACAGTCCTGGGCACTATTGGCAGAGATATCAACTGCGTATGCGAGTGCTCAAGCGAGGCCCCCGCGGCATCGCCCTCGTTTTTGAATATCAGGACATACTTAATGTTCCTGTCGTTCTTCAATTCCGCAAGCCGTGAGTGGTATGCCATGAGGGTGTCTTCAAAGGCGCTTGGCGGTATTGTGGCAAGCGTAAGGTTGTGCTCCGGGGTCTCCACAATAACCTCCTGCCCTCCGATGCCGTTCATCTTGTCATAAATGCCTTCGCCCTTTTTATTAAGAG
>DAOUWH010000193.1 GCA_030667205.1 Nitrospirota bacterium | reverse complement strand
CAGGGCACCGTGGCCTTTAATACCTACGGTGTGACGCCCCGCATAAGGGGCTACGCAGGCCCCATCAGGTTGCTTGTGGCACTTGACGCCAGGGGCAGGATCACGGGCATAAGGATACTGGAGCACAAGGAGACCCCGAACTACGTGCACTCCATGGAGACGCCCGGGTTCCTGGGCCAGTTCCTCGGAAAAAGCGTAAACGACCCCATAGAGATAGACAATGACATCGATGGGGTAACTCGGGCCACGGTGAGCGTAAAGGCCCTTGCCGATACCGTGAGGGAGTCCTCAAGGGAAGTGGCCTCATCGGTCTTGGGAATACAGGTAAGGGGGGCCGAAAGGGAGAAAGCAATAAGTTTTAAATGGGCTGTCTATGTTGCCCTGTTTCTTGTCGCCATGGCCGCGTATTTCGTCTCTCGTAAAAAAAGGACGCCGAATGTGCTGAGGGATTTTTTACTTGTGATAAGCATTATAGTTGTGGGCATCTGGCTTTCTACGCCCTTTTCCATACTGCATGTGTTTAACGCCGTGCTGATGCGCCTGTCGACCGATTGGCTCTGGTATGCGGTGGTTGTAAGCACTTTAATCTCGATAATCGTCGCCGGGAGGTTTTACTGCGGCTGGCTCTGTCCGTTCGGTGCGGTGGCTGAGTTTTTAGGCAGGCTTCCCGTGAGGAAATGGGACGTGCCCGCGGAGCTTGACGACAGGTGGCGTAATGCCAAGTATCTCGTGCTGGCGCTTGTAATGCTCGTGGTCATCCCGACCGGGAAGACGGAGTTCGGAAACTACGAGACGTACGTCACCATGTTCTCGCTTTACGGTACTTATTTGATGTGGGTGCTGGTCGCGGTGAGCCTTGTGGCTAACCTCAGGGTCAGGAGGTTCTGGTGCAGGTTCCTCTGCCCGGTGGCCGTGCTTACGGGGGCGGCATCAAGGAGTGACAGGGGCTATGTCAGCGCCCCGGACTGCCCCATGGGCAACAAACCCGGGCCGCTCATTTCAGAGTGCATCAGGTGCAACCGCTGCTACGTTAAAGCCGGGAAGCAACAGGAAGGACAGTAAACTCTACCCTGCGGTGATGGTCCTGTCCTCTTCGAGGGCCTCGTATATTTCGCGCTGTATTACGGGATACGTGATGCAATACCAGTAGTCGCCGAAGTGGCGGGATAGTATGTTCAGAGCCCTGGGGTCGTCGGTCTCGATATGGAATATTATCTTCATGGGGGTGATGCCGATCACCTCGTACCTGTGAATGGACTTGCACATCTTCTCGAAGATCTTGTCCCTGCCCTTTTTGACCCACTCTTCCCTCTCTCTGTTTATGTCCTCAAGTGTAGTGTCTTCTTTTGCGTCGAATATCGCTAAATAAAGCATAGGCACCTCCTTTTATCAGGGCTATGTATCATTCACGCGGCATACTATAACTACGCCGCCTCTTTGCCTTGTATCAGCTTTTCGACGACCGTGGGGTCCGCAAGCGTGCTAGTGTCCCCGATGTCTTCGGTCCGGCCTGCGGCGATCTTCCTTAAAATCCTTCTCATTATCTTGCCGCTTCGCGTCTTCGGAAGGCCGTCGGCAAACTGTATGACGTCGGGCTTTGCGATTGGCCCTATCTCGGCCCTCACGGCAGCGGTTATCGCTTTTTTAAGGTCAGGGGTCCCGTTGACGCCGGTCTTAAGTATCGCGTATACGTATATGCCTTCCCCTTTTATCTCGTGCGGGAAACCGACTACGGCGGCCTCGGCCACGTCGCGGGTTGTGACGACCGCGCTTTCTATCTCGGCGGTGCCGAGCCTGTGGCCGGAGACGTTGATAACGTCGTCTATGCGCCCCAGGAGGTGGAAGTCGCCTTCTTCGTCCTTCGCGGCCCCGTCGCCGGTGAAGAAGTACCCCTTGTGCTGCGAGAAATACGTCTCGTAGTAGCGTTCCGGGTCTCCGTATACGGTCCTTGCGATTGCCGGCCATGCGTTTTTAATCAGCAGCTCGCCGTCCTTGCCCGTGGCCGCCTCCTTGCCGTCGTGCTCCACTACGACAGGCTCCACCCCGAAGAACGGCCTGCCTGCCACACCGGGCTTCATGGGAATCGCCCCCGGAAGCGAGCATATCAGCACCCCTCCGGTCTCGGTCTGCCACCATGTGTCCACGATGGGGCACCTCTCGCCACCGATATTCCTGTGGTACCAGAGCCAGGCCTCGGGGTTTATGGGCTCGCCGACCGAGCCTATAAGCCTCAGGCTGGAGATATCCCGTGTTTTTGTCCATTCGTCGCCCTCTTTTTCGAGAGCCCTGATAACGGTTGGCGCGGTGTATATGGTGTTTACGCGGTATTTCTCCACGATTTGCCAGTACCTGTCCGGCTGCGGGTATGTTGGCACCCCCTCGAACATCACGCTCGTGGCCCCGGCCGCGAGGGGGCCGTAGACTATATAGCTGTGTCCCGTTATCCACCCGATGTCGGCGGTGCACCAGAAGGTGTCCTCATCGCGGTAGTCGAACAGGTATTTAAACGTGGTCGCAGTGTAAAGGATATAGCCCCCTGTCGTGTGCAGGAGACCCTTGGGTTTGCCGGTGCTCCCGCTTGTATAGAGGATAAACAGGGGGTCTTCGGCATCCATCTCCTCGGGGTCGCAGTATGAGGGCAGGTCGTCGGCGGCGAGTTCGTCGTCGAGGAAAAGGTCTCGCCCCGCGCTCATGTCGGTAGAGATTCCCGCTCTCCTTACGACAAGGCATTTCTCTACAGTGGGCGTGTCTTCCATGGCCGCGTCCGCGTTTTTCTTAAGCGGTATGACCTTTCCCGCTCGGAACGAGGCGTCGGAGGTCACCAGCACCTTTGCGCCGCAGCCGTTTATGCGGTCCCTCAGGGAGTGAGACGAAAACCCTCCGAAGACGACGCTGTGCACCGCCCCAATTCTCGTGCACGCCAGCATCCCGATGGCCAGCTCCGGCAGCATCGGCATGTAAAAGGCCACCCTGTCTCCCTTTTGAACTCCGAGCTTTTTCAGGAGGTTTGCAAAGCGGCAGACCTGCCAGTGCAGTTGTTGATATGTGTATGTCCGGCCTTCGCCCGTCTCTGGTTCCCAGATAAGCGCGGCCTTGTTCTTCCTCGGAGTGTTAAGGTGCCTGTCGAGGCAGTTGTACGAGACGTTGAGCCTGGCCCCCTCGAACCACGCCACCTCGGGCTTGTTGAAGTCAGAGCGCACCACCCTGTCCCATTTCCTGAACCACGTGATGTTGTCCTCCGCCATCTTAGCCCAGAACCCCTCCGGGTCGCGGATGGACTCTTCGTAGAGGCGTTCGTACTCTTCGGGGCTCCCGACGAGGGCTTTATCCTGAAAATCCTTTGAAGGGTAAAATTTCTGCACGGACATGACCGCACCTCCTCATAAGCTTAAAGTATACCTGTAAACGGGGCATAAAAGAAGATGCCGTGATGCCGCAATAAGGAGGCGGCCTCTAAGGGGTCACGGGTCCTTCGTTGAGGATCTCAAGCAGGATCTCGTCGCGTCCGTAAACATCGTCCCGGAACTGAAGGGTCCCGTCGCCCTCGACCCATGCGGTCCAGTAAAGCGAATGCATCATGACGGGCCCGGGAAGAGGCACGTCCCACTGCTGGCCCTCCTCGATAAGTCCGAGCAGGTCTTCCCGTGTGAGGCCGGGCAGCAGGTATTCCGCGAGTTCAAGGGGTT
>DAOUWH010000219.1 GCA_030667205.1 Nitrospirota bacterium | reverse complement strand
TTGGAATTAAGTGCTCAGATCGAGTCGATTCGACCGGGGCAATGGGCGGAGCCCCAACCTAATACCTATTCAGCCTCCAGTCATAGTCCTGGTAGTAGACCTTAAGGTCGTCCGCGTTTTCTTTGAGAAATTCTCTGTCATCCTCGTCAAAGAGAAACCTTAACGCAAACCGCAGGCGGTCGCCCATGGTCTTGCCGAAATCCGGTGCGTACCAGTCGAATATCCGTGAAAGCGAGACGCTTTCGCTCTCTTTATCAAGGACAAGTCCTCCTGCGTTAATGAAGGTGGCGGCGGCTATGTCGAGTTCCCTGTCTATATCCTCGGCCGTATACACGCCAATTGGCGGACAGGAAGACGAGGCGCAGACCAGCGTGAAATGCGCTCTCGGCTCAAGGGGCGTTATTGAATACTTGAGTCTCTTGTCCGATGCACCGAAGCGGCTCATGAGCGCATACGGCGGGCGGCTGTTAGCCCTGAGTATGCCGTGCTCTATGTCGTCGGGGCTGAACGTCATGTCCCCGATGCGATAAAGCACACGCTTCAGAAAATTTCTCACCTCCTTGATGGAGTCCCTTATGCCAAGCTCCACGACGCCGTGTATCACGATGACGTTATAGAGGTTTATCCAGAAGGCAAGTTGTTCCTCCCTTGTTCGGAGGGTATCGAGGTCCATCTCGCGAAGCGCGTAGCTCAGTTCGAGGTACTCGCGGTAGGCCTCGGAGCGGCGCATCCTTTCGTAGGCCACACGCCCCTGCTTGATATCAAAGAACGCGCCCCTCAAGATGTTCATCGCGCCCTTGAGCTTCGAGGCCATCTGGGCGGGGGGAACCTTGCGGCTGGGTTCGCCCTCGTTGAGCACGACTTTCCCAAATAACGGCAACCTACTGTGGGCGTAGCTCACTTCCTCCTCCTCGGCCCTCGCCATTCTCAGGGCCACAACGCTGTTTATGTAGCCTATGTGGGTGAAGGCCTGGGGGAAGTTGCCCAGAAGCTCCTTTGCCTCCGGGTCGTACTGTTCGGAGAAAAGCCCTATATGATTAGCCACGCCTTCCATGCGTTTTAGGAGTTCTTCGGCCTCATCGAGCCTGCCCATGGCCACAAGATTATCGATTAGCCAAAAGGTGCATAGCAGAAAAGTTCCTTCGCCTCCTTTGAGGCCGTCGGCGGATCTGTAGCGGTATAAAAACCCGTCGTGTCCGAGTTCACGCTCGGTGGCCTCCACGGTGGAGGCCACGCGCGGGTCGTCAAAGGGCAGAAAGCCAAGTATGGGGATCAGGAGACCAGATGAGTCGAGCGCGTCGGTCTCGTAGTGCTGGGTAAAACTTTTTTTGTCGTCATTCCACCCCTTATCAAGCACCTCGGCTTTAATCTCGTCCCTTGTCTTCTCCCATTTTTTGAAGTCCGCCGGGAAGCCGTATCTTCTGGCTATCGTTAAGCCCCTGTCCAGGGCCAGCCAGCACATCACCTTCGAATATATAAAGTGCCAGGGCCCTCCCCTTACCTCCCATATTCCGGAATCCCTTTCGCGCCAGTGCCCGACCACGTGGTCGCAGACCCCTCTGAGGTAGGGCCATATGTCCGAGCCTATCTTCCCCACGTAGTCCGAAAGTTTTAGGGCCGCATCCATGAACTCGCCGTAGATGTCCAGCTGCCTCTGGCGGTAGGCCGAGTTACCGATGCGTACGGGTTTTGATCCCCTGTAGCCCTTCAGGTGTGTGAGCTCCTCCTCGGGAAGCTCCTCCTCGCCCCTCAGGCCATACATTATCTGGAGCCTCCCGGTGCCGTGCTCTCTGAGGACGTCCACTATCCAATTGAGATATCCCTCGGTCTCCGAAAGGTGCCCAAGGTTAAAAAGCGCCTGGAGCGTAAACGATGTGTCCCGTACCCACGTATATCGGTAGTCCCAGTTTCGCCCGCCCCCTATCTCCTCCGGAAGCGAGGTCGTGGGTGCCGCGGCAATCGTGCCCGTTGGGGCGTAATAAAGGAGTTTTAAGACAAGCGCGGAACGCTCGACCATATCCCTATACTCTCCGAGATCAAGGGTGCGCCCGGTCTCGGATTTTTTAAGCCAATCTCTCCAGTATGCCTCGGTATCCCGAAGCGCCTTCTCGGCCACATCCGGGTCAAGCCCAGGCGGGCCGGCAGCCCCGTAGCGAAGGTGAAGCCATGCCCTATTGCCTTCGCTGAGTGAAAAATCCGCCTCGCACACGCAGCCGGCTACGGCCATCTCTTCTGTTGAGGCAAGGTAAAGGCTCTCGCCGTTGCCGGTGGCGACAATGCCGTTTCCCTCTTTTTTAAAAAAGGTCTCGGCGCGGGCGTAATCGAAGCGGGGGTCCAGGGCCGCCTTTATATCTACCTTGCCCTCCGTGACCTCCAAAAGCCTGTAAAGCTCGTGGTACTCCTTACTGGCGACATTCTCGGTGCCCGGATGCACGGGCATGAAGTCCGTAAGTCTTAAAACTCCGGTCTGCGTCTTGAACGTCGTAACGAGAATGTTCGTGCCTTGAAGGTACTCGGCGCTGGATTGCCAGTCTTCTCCGGCGGGGCTTACCGCGAAACGTCCGCCGTTTTCGTCGTCAAGGAGCGCGGCGAAGATGCTGGGGGAGTCGATATGCGGCATGCAGAGCCAGTCCACCGAGCCGTCAAGCCCGACAAGGGCCACGGAGTGCAGGTTCCCGATAATGCCGTAGTCGCTGATTGGCTTGTACATCCGAAACTACTTACAGGTAGCCCTTCCCTTCAGGTGGAAGAAGAACTTAAGGCCCTTCCTGACCTTCTCTGAAAATATCTTCTCGCCGAAGAAGTTGCTCACTACCTTCTTGTTTATCTCGCTCAGTGTCGGATAAGGATGCACCGCCCCGGCCATGGTGGAGAGTTTTACCTTGCCGTTAAGCACGCCTACCCACTCGCTTAAAAGCTCTCCGGCCTGCGGGCCCAGTATCTGAACGCCGAGGGGTTTTTCATTCTCACCGAGCAGGAGCTTTATCCTTCCGATGTGCTCCTCTTCGGCGAGGCTCCGGTCGTTGCCCT
>DAOUWH010000007.1 GCA_030667205.1 Nitrospirota bacterium | reverse complement strand
TCTGGGCAAGGGCGGAAGGCGGGAGCCCTGGAACCGGCGAAGAAAAGAGGGGGCTCCCGAGCGCCGTACTGGACATAGTGTTTTTAGGCAGGCTTTTCAGGGTGAACGCAGGCCTGTGGTGGGGCGAATGGTTCTTTCACGTGTCTTTCGTCTTCGTGGTCATCAGGCATCTGGTCTATTTTTTCAACCCGGTGCCCGGATGGGTTGCGGCGCTTCAGTCGCTTGGAGTCGTGGCCGGCTACGTGCTTCCGGCCTCGCTCCTTTACATCTTCGTCTGGAGGTTTGCCGTGGAGAGAAGAAAGTACGTCTCTTTCTATAACCTTTTTCTTACGCTTACGCTTCTGGCCGTCTCCGTAAGCGGACTGCTCCTGAGGCACACCATGAGGGCCGACCTCGTCGAGATCAAGAAGTTCATGATAAGCGCACTGGTCTTCAGGCCTGTCGCGGAGTTTCCGGGCAACTGGCTTTTCCTGGTGCATTTTGTATTGGTCCTTGTGGTAGTGCCTGCTTTGCCAACGCACATATTCAGCGCGCCGGTGACGCTTTTAGAGGCCCGAAGGCGCGAGGAGGAGAGGCCGCTCCATGAAGGCTAAGGAATCGTTTGCCGGATGCCTCAGCAGGCTGGAGCTCATGGAGCTTGACGCCTGCACACAGTGCGGCGAGTGTCTGAAGTACTGTCCGGTCCAGGATGTGACGGGCGACCCTTCGGTTTCCCCGCCCGAGAAGATCCGGATTTTCAGGGAATTCATCAAAGCCACCGACACGCTAAAGGCACGGCTCTTCGGCCCGGACGAGATCGACAGGAGGCTGCTTGAGGACTTCGCCAGGGCCATCTTCGAGTGCACTACATGCGGAGCCTGCGGCGAGAAATGCCCGGTAGGCATATACACCCAGAGGCTATGGCCGATTCTCAGGCGTGAGATGGTAAAAAGGGGGCTTGGTCCCTTGGGGTCGCAGGCCGAGTTTCCCCGGAACGTGGAAGACACCGGGAACGTCTACGGAAAACCCGCGGAGGAGCGCTTCAAGCCGTGGTTCCCCGAAGGCGTGGAAGTGCTCGAGAGGTCCGGGATAGCCTACTACGCCGGATGTACGGGGGCGTACGAGGCGCAGCCCATGGTGAGGGGGGACGCAAGGGTTCTCGGGGCGATAGGCGAGCCCTTTGCGATGCTCCCTCCAGAAGAGGAGGTCTGTTGCGGTTTTCCGCTTTTCATCACCGGGCAGCACGATATGCTCGAGGGGCTGGTGAAGAGACTCGTGGATGCGTACTCCGCCCGCGGAGTAAATACCCTTGTCTGCTCGTGCCCCTGCTGCGTTAACATGATGGCCCGGGAGTGGCCGCTCTTCTACGGCGGAAGCCTGCCCTTCAGGATAAGGCACATAAGCCAGCTCGTTGCCGAAGCCCTCAGGGCCGGGAAGCTGAGGATCACAAAGCCGCTTCGGGAGCGGCTCATCTACCACGACCCCTGCTATCTCAGCCGGGGCGTCGGCGTCATAGAGGAGCCCCGCGAGGTTCTGAGGAGCATACCGGGGGCGACACTCCTTGAATTCGACCTCCACGGCAGGGAGTCCCGCTGCTGCGGCGCCGGCGGGGCAGCGCGCAAGGTATTCCATGAAAACGCAATAGGTATGGGCAGGCTCACCATCGACGAGGCGGTCAGGAAGAAAGCCGACAGGCTCATACTGAGCTGTCCGGCCTGCTACGAGAAGGTCAACGAGGCGATGGAGGGCTACGAAAAACAGGTGAGAATAACCGACATAATGGAGCTTCTGGCGGAGCTGCTATGAGCCACTTCGACATAGTATGCAGAAAATGCGGGACTGTCCTCAAGGAGACATACTGCGCCTTTTGCGAGCACTGCTCCGACGCCCTTCTGATATCCCGCTATAAGGAGAAGATGTTCTCCGAAGGAGAGGGGAAAGGCATATGGAGGTTCAACTGGCTTCCGGTGCACGGCCGCAAGCAATTCGCGCCGGGGCCTGTTGTGTATAAGTCCGAAGGGCTTGCGCGAAGGCTCGGGCTCGATGACCTTTACATCTCTTTCAGCGGCTACTGGCCCGAGCGGGGGGCTGACATACGGACCTGCACCTTCAAGGAGTTCGAGGCCGCGGTGGTGATGGAAAACTCAAGGGAAAACCACATCGAGGGGCTGGTGGTGCCCTCTGCCGGAAACACCGCGAGGGCGTTCGCCTATCTGTCAGCCCGCACGGGCTATCCGGTAATTATCGTGGTGCCCCGGATGTGCCTCTGGGAGATGTGGTACCTGAAAAGCACGGTCCACGTGCCAACCCTGGTGATCCGCGACGGCGACTACTCCGACGCCATAGACCTCGCCCGGCGCGTGGCCACCGAGGCGGGCATGCCATTTGAGGGCGGCGTCAAGAACATAGCCAAGCGGGACGGCCTCGGGATCGTGCTTCTGGAGGCGGTCTCCAGGATGGGCAGGCTCCCGGGACACTATTTTCAAGCCGTGGGGAGCGGCACCGGAGCCATCGCAGTGTGGGAGATGGCAGAGAGGTTTATCGAAGACGGGAGGTTCGGCACGAGCCTGCCAAAACTCCACCTGGCGCAAAATGCGCCTTTTTCTCCGATGGTCAACGCCTGGCTGAAAGGCCGGAGGGAGCTTTCGCCTGAAGACCTGAGGCCCGAGCTCATACGCCGGATATCCACCCGTATACTTTCTAACCGCTATCCCGCCTATTCCGTAATGGGAGGGGTCTATGACGCCCTCAAGGCCGCCGGTGGGGCGATGTATGCAATATCCAACAAAGAGGTCGAGGCCGCAAGCAAAGTGTTCGAGGAAGATGAGGGCATAGACATAGTGCCGGCGGCGGCGGTCGCAGTGGCCGCCCTTTCAAATGCAGTGGCGGGGGGCAATATCCGCCCAAAGGACAATGTGCTTCTTAACATAACCGGCGGTGGCGAGAAAAGGCTCGGAGAAGGAGAGGAACTGCCCGTCAGGGGCACGCATATATCCAAGAACATCTCAAACGGCGAACTCGAGGAGTTGCTTTGCAGTACCCTGAAGAAAAGCTGATTTCGACCATGGAGATGGCTGGCGTAGACTTCCTCTGTACGCTGCCCTGCGACAGGATCAAGGGCCTTATCGACCTTGCCGCCAGGAAAATCCGCAGCACGCCGCTTACTCGCGAAGAGGAAGGCGTGGGCATCTGTGCCGGCGCGGCTTTGGCCGGCAGGTCCCCGGCAATGGTCGTTCAGAGCTCCGGTGTCGGCAACATGTTAAACGCCCTGATGTCTCTTGTATCGTTTTACGAGCTTCCACTGGCCGTGTTCGTGAGCAGAAGGGGCGTCGGCGGCGAAAGCATAGCCGCGCAGATGCCTATGGGACAGGCCCTGCCAGGGCTGATAGAATCTCTCGGCCTGGAGCATACGCTAATCGGTGATGCCTCGCAGTTCGCGGCGATAAAGGAAACCCTTGAAAGGGTTTACGATGAGGGCAGAGTGCACTTCTTTGTCATGAGCCCCGCGCTGTGGGAATGTTCGGGGGCCGGATATGAACCCCCTGCGGACATCGAGCCCTGCGATGCCGCGAGGCTGGGACCTCTGAGCCCGAGGACAAAACCCCGGCTGAGGCGTTATGAGTTCCTGAAGGCTGCGGCCCCTTTTCTTGAAGAAAAGGCAGTGGTCTGCAACCTCGGCATCCCATCCAAGGAACTGTACCACGTAAAAGACCAGCCGTCTAACTTCTACATGCTCGGAAGCATGGGAATGGCCACCCCCATCGGACTCGGCATCGCGTTGAACACGGGAAAGGAGGTCGTGGTCATAGACGGCGACGGAAGCCTGCTCATGAACCCCGGCACACTTGCGACGGTCGCAGGCGCGTCTCCGAAGAACCTTACGATAATCGCCATCGACAACGGTTCGTATGGCTCCACCGGGGGCCAGCCCACCTACACCTCGGCGTGCGTTGACCTCGAGGCGGTCGCAAGGGGATTCGGAATCAGAAACACCGTAAAGGTCTCGTCCGCTGAAAAAATAGTGGAGGCCCTTTCGTCTCCTCCCGAAGGTCCTTATTTCGTGCACGCTCTCGCTCTACCCGGCAACGAGAAGGTGCCGGACGTTCCCATTGGGCACCTGGAGGTAAAGGCGAGAGTGCAAGAGTTTCTGAGGCGGACCTAAATCCTTCCGGTAGTACGGTAGTCCCTTGCGTAGAGTTTTATTGCCCTTGCCATGACCCAGTCCAGAGAGACGTTGTTTTGGGCGGCTATTTCCAGAAGGGTATCTATGTCGGCCTTGTCGAAGTGGGTCTCCTTCGGGCCTTCTTTTTGCGGGACCCCGCCGCCTGAACGCTTCCGGAACTCATCCGCGAGCAGGGTGCCGAGTGTCTTGGTATCTCCTTCCTCGGCTGCCTTCGTCACTTCTCTGGGAGCATTCGGAGACTTTCCCGGCCCCTTTTTGACGGTCCCCGCTGATTTTGTTCTGGATGTTTTCTTTCCGGGTTTCGTTTTCGCTTCGGCGGGCATCATCCCCGTGGCACCGAGCATCCTCATGGTAAGCTCCTTTGCGTGAGGGACATCGCCAAATTCTTCCTCCATGAACTCCTCTAACCGGCCCTCCATCAGCGCCGCTGCCAGACGGTCGGCGGTTCCGGGAGCTTCGTCTCTTTCACTGAACGGCCTCCTTCGGCCGAAAGGGCCGCCAGGCGGCTCGGGAAGCTGTCTCGTTTTCTTCGGCATGGATTGTCCTCCGTATTGTTTACTTTATCACATGCTGCGGAATACACAACCATTATCAGTAATGGTCGCCCGGGGGGTGGACTTTCCGGATAAAAGAGAAATCGAATATCTCATCTACCGCCAGCTTTTTGTTGGTGTAACCGAGCTTCCTCAGGGTACTCTCGAACTCCATCGTCGCAGATATAAAGCCCTCTGTGAGCTGCGCGCAATAGCGGGGAGATATGCCGATAGTCTCGGCCACAAAGCCCGCATCGACTATTCCTATATATGATGCAATCGTCTCCGCCGCCTCTTGAGGCCTCTCCCTCATGGTCGAGGCTGCCTCCTCGTGAATTGAAAGAAACGATTCAATCAGCGAACCACTTTTATTTATCATGTCCTCGGTGGCCGCAATCCCGTAGCTTGGGTTTGAGGGCCAGAGCATTGAAGGGGGGTAGAGGATCTTTCCGTGAGCGTAGCGCCTTATGGCGACCGCGAGGGCTGGCGTGCCTACCGCTGCCGCGACCTCGCGCCTTGCAACGGCCTCTGTGACCATGTCGGCCCATTTGTAATTTACGACTTCAACTTCAGCGGAGAGGCCGAACCTTTCGAGGCAGTCCGAGAGTATGACGTCGTGGATCGACCCCTTGCCGGGGACGCCGACGCGCTCGCCCCTGAGCTGGCCGAGGACTTCCTCCAGCCCTTCGGGAGAATGTGCTTCCGTGAGGGAATTGTCGCCAGCTATTACGGTTCCCTCGATGTGTCCGCCCGCTACGCACTTGAATCGCGCGCTCCTGGCAATGCCGACCATTGCAGGGGGCAGACCCACATAGGCCATGTCCACCTCGCCTTTTTCAAAGGCCCTGACGATATCCGGACCAGTGCCGTAAAGCCGCCAGTCCACGGAGGTGCCGAGCCTCCGATCTATTCCTCCCTCAGCGATAAGCAGTATCGAAGTGTGGTAGAAAGTTGACAGATGTCCTATTCTAAGCGTCACGGGCAGGTCACATCTATTGCGGGCATGCTCAGTATTCTATGCCTTTTCTGGCCTCGGACCGGGCGTTGGCAGGGCGTTTAATTTCGTGGACGTCAACTACGTGGTCTGCATAGTCGATGATGCTTCTCGGGGCGCCCCTGCCGGTAAGGACGAGTTCAAGATGCCCGGGCTTCTGCTTCAAAAAATCAAGTGCTTTATCCTCTGTCAGAAGGTTTTCAGCAAGAAGGCAATTGAACTCGTCGAGTACCACAAGGTCAAACTCTCCTAACCTGGCTTTCAGCACTTCCAGGGCCGCCAGGGCTTCGTCTCTTATCGCGCCAGTGTCGGCATCGGGGTGGAAATAGGGTGAAAGAACTTTTCCAAACCTGATGACCTCTATCGAGAGCCTCCCGAGCAACTCCGTCTCGCCTCCTAGCGACTGTTTCATGAACTGGACGAACAGGACCTTTAGGCCCCGGCTTTTCGCCCTTATGGAAAGCCCCACTGCGGCGGTCGTCTTTCCCTTGCCGTCGCCGGTAAAAACATGGATCAGCCCCTTCTCCATGGACATATTTAATCACATGCAAGTGGAAATATCAAACAAGTGGAACCATCGCCAAGACATTGAAAAACTTTTAAAATGCAGGCTTCCCTGATAGGGATCCAATCCCATTGTGTTGACGGTTTGTTGACGGTTATTATGTGAAACAAGTGCGGGTAACCGCTTGATAATTAAGCATACAAATGGTGCCGAAGGCGGGATTCGAACCCGCAAGGGTTGCCCCACACGGCCCTCAACCGTGCGTGTCTACCAGGTTCCACCACTTCGGCTAAGTTAAATCTTACTATAAAAAATGCGGCCCTTTCAACTAGGGCAGGGTTATCTTGCCCAGCACCGCAGCCCTTGACGCCCCCGTTACGCGCGGAAGGCTTGAAGGCCTGCCCCCAAGGGTCTCGTTTGCCAGTATGGCAAAGCTCATGGCCTCCTTTGCCGGGGAGGGAATGCCATAGTCGTCCGTCAGCGTTACCTTAATCGGTGCGAACTGCTCCTTTAGGAGACCCAAAAGAAAGGTATTCTTTGCGCCCCCGCCCGAGAGGATGATCTCCCTTATATGGTGTTTAGGAAGCACGAACCTGTCGTAGGCGTCCCTTATGGAGCGCGCCGTAAGGTGGGTGAGAGTGGCGACAAGGTCCTCGGGCCTGATCTTTCTATTTTGCTTTAAAATGCCCCGGAGAAATTCAGCGCCAAAGGTCTCCCGGCCAGTGGACTTCGGGGGTTTTTTGGAAAAATAAGGATGCCCGAGCAACTTTTTCAACAACCTTGCATCCGGTGTGCCCCTCTTTGCGACTTTACCACCCCTGTCGAAGGGTTTTCCTCCGAACAGGAGCTTCATGGCATCGTCGATAAGGCTGTTTCCGGGTCCGGTGTCGAATGCGCGGACGTCATCGAGCTTTTCGGTCACCACGGTTACGTTTGAGATCCCGCCTATGTTCTGCACGCAGCAGGTAGCCCTTTTGCTAAAGAGGAGGTGGTCGGCAAAGGGCACAAGGGGCGCGCCCTGCCCCCCAAGGGCCATGTCGGCGGTGCGGAAGTCCGAGACCACCTTTATGCCCGTCCTCTGGGCGATGACCGAGGGCTCTCCTATCTGCAAGGTGGAACCCTTCCTGTTCCCCTTCGGCGGGATGTGGCAGACGGTCTGCCCGTGGCTTGCCACGGCCTCGATATCCGACGGGCTTACGCCTGCCTCCTTCGCGCATTTAAGGGTCGCGCGCGCGAAGACCTCCCCGAGTTCGAAGCCAAGCCTGCATACATCGGCAGTACCCCCTTCGAATGCCCGGACTATCATGTCCCTTAATGCCGGGGGGTAGGAGACGTGCGTGTGCTTTATGAGGCGCGGCCTGCCCCTGTTTACAACTCTTACGAGTGCGGCGTCCACCCCGTCGTGCGAGGTCCCGGACATCAGGCCAAGCACAAGGCGGCCGCTCATGAAATAAGCTGCTCGTTTACCGTTACCGGCACCCTCTGCTTAATCCCTTCGATGAAGGATTTCACCGCGGCGTTCTTTTTCGACTCAAGCAGGGTCTCCCGGAGGGCGGGGTAGGCCTCCTCGCCGCTCGAAAGGGCGCGGAGCTCCGCGTGGTTGAGGTCCACGGTCTCCTCGATAATAAGCCTCATCTTAGTGAGCATAAGCTCCCTGCGCTTGACGGCCTCGTAGTAGGTGGGGGTCATCCTGTTGAGCTGGAGCGTCCTTAAGTAGACGTCCCTGTTGAAGGCACCGTCCCTCATGAAGGCCGGGTTGTTGATTATCGAGTCCTGGAGCTCTTTGTCGGTGACCTTAAAGCCCGCCCCCACGGCGGCGATGAGAAGGAGCCGCTCCTCGACGAGGGTGTTGAGAACCGTTTGTTTGAGGTCCAGTGCCTCGGCGTCGAACTCCTCCTTGTAGATGTCCCTGTAGAGGTCGGCCATGTTGTCGTATGCCTGCCAGTACTCCTGGCTGGTAATTGCCTCCTCTCCCACCTGTGCGACGGCCTGGGTCCCGGAGTTCTGGTCGACCCCGCCGGTGCCCCAGAAAATAAAGCTCAGTATCACCACGACAAACAGCACGTAGAAGTACTTTGCGTGCTGGCGCATTGCTTTAAGCATCAGTATCTCCTTTTAAAATAGTCTTCGAGTATTTCCCTGTGGTCAAAGGCGATGACCTCCGGGAGTGCGTCCTTTGTAAAGACCCGTGCGTCCCGTGCGTCGTCCGCCGCCATGGGGGAGCCGCCGGCCGATGCGATGAACACCGTTGTGGCCGTATGGCCCCTCGGGTCCCGCCCGGGCTCGGAGTAGGTGTGAAACTGCCGGAGGAGGTTTACGTCGAGCCCTGTCTCCTCCTTCGCCTCCCTCACGGCCGCCGCCTCGAGGCTCTCGCCGTAGTCCACGAAACCTCCCGGGAGCGCCCAGCCGTGGGGCGGGTTCTTCCTATCGATAAGGACTATGCCCCCGCCCTCAAGCTCGATTATTATGTCCGCGGTCAGCCTGGGGCCCTTCACTGCTGCTCGGACCGGAGGTCTACCTCACGCTCCGGCTGTATCGTGGATATGGCATGCTTGTATATGAGTTGCTGAGTGGACTCCCTGAGCAGGACCACGAAGTTGTCAAACCCTTTTATGACTCCCTTGAGCCTCACCCCGTTTGTAAGGTACATAAGCACAGGGATCTTTTCTTTCCTTAACTGGTTAAGAAAGTTGTCCTGCAGGCTTTGTGTCTTTTGGCTTTGCATGGCCCCCCCCATTTTTTCCTTTACGATATAGGATTTCATATAATAATTCAAGATAACACAAAATAATACACATGTGCTGCCCTGCCCCGGGCCTGTCGGCGTCCTAACCCCTTAATCTATAAAAAAGGTTTATGGGTGATATTTATTTTCTCGCGGAGATTATATATAATAACCGGATTAAATATAGCAGCCCGTAGTTGTGCTGCAAAAAAACAAGGTGGGAGAGGGGTCAATCTTTTTACCAATGGGAGGTATGATGGTCAGGTACGTATTATTGCTGTTAACCGTTGCCTTTCTTTACGTCCCTGTCGCTGAGAGCTCGGAATGTCTCTTGTGCCACAGCGCAATGCAGGGAAAGATGGAAGGCAGAAAAGGAGTAGTTGAAGTCCATGTAGACGCGAAGCGTGTCGTGGACTCTGTCCATGGAGTTCTCGGATGTACCGACTGCCACTTTAGCTACGGAAGCGGCCCGCACTCGGCCGCCGCGGCGGTCCCGGTAGAGGTCGCGAAGCTTGCCAAAAAAGTGGCGGTTAAAGGCACCTCCGACCCCGTGGCCCTGAGCGCATGCGTCCAGTGCCATCCCGCGGAGTACGAGGCCCTCACGGGGAGCGTGCACGGGGAGAACGTCTTACGGAAGAAGCAGGCCGACGGACCCCTGTGCCTTGACTGTCACGGCTCGCCGCACTACATAGTGCCCGAGACCGATGCCGAGAGCGAAGTTAACCACGCCAATGTCGTACACACCTGCGGCAAGTGCCACGGAGACGAGCGCCTTGCCGAAAAGTACGGCCTTGACGGGCACGTCGTGGAGATGTACGAGTCAAGCTTCCACGGCAAGAAGTTCCTGCTCGGCCATACGAAGGTGCCGGTCTGCAGCGACTGCCACGGCGCCCACGGCATCACCAGGTGGGACGCCCCGGACTCGACGGTGATAGGCGAGGGCAAGGTCAAGACCTGCGGCAAGTGCCATACCGGCGCAACGCCCAAGTTCGCCGCCGCACCGGCGCATGCCCACGTTGGCAAGGACAACCCCATCCCTTATTACTCGGCCAAGGGCCTTACGGCCCTGGTGATAGGGACTTTCCTGTTCATATTCATGCATGTCCTGCTTGATATGTATGCCGAGGTAAGAGATCGTTTATCCAGGAAAAAGAAGGGAGGTCACTGATGAAAAAGGAAATCCCTCAGGAAATAGAACGATTCAGCACCATATTCAGGATACAGCACGTCATACTGTTTACGACGTTTCTGCTGCTGGCCTTCTCGGGCTGGGCCTTAAAATATCCCGCTTTGGAGCACTCGCGTTTCTGGGTGAAGATATGGGGCGGCGCCGAGATGGCGGGCCTCATCCACAGGGTGGCCGGCGTGACGATGCTCCTGGACTTCATCTGGCATGTGCTTTACATGTTTTACCTCGCAGCCGCCGGACGGATGACGTTCCACCCCGTTACCACGGTAATCCCGATGCCGCATGACCTCACGGACTTCATCAAGAACTTCATGTACTACATGGGCCTGGCAAAGAGCCCGCCTCCGTTTCGGAGGTTCTCCTATCTTCAGAAGTTCGACTACTGGGCGGTCTTCTGGGGCATGGCCATCATAGGAAGCTCGGGCTTTATCCTTGCGTTCCCGGTATTCAGCTCCGGAATATTCCCCAACTTCACGCTGGGATGGATATGGCAGCTCCTTCGCGTGCTGCACAGCGATGAGGCCCTGCTTGCGGTGGTCTTCATCCTGTTCATACACTTCTACAGCGAACACCTGAAGCCCGGCAAGTTCCCGATGAGCTGGGTATGGCTGTCGGGAAAGATATCCATCGAGGAGATGAAGCACCACCACACGATCGAGTACGACTACACGTTCGGCGAGACGGAAGACGATGAATAGCCGGAGACACCTTACAGGCCTGCTTGCGGTACTGCTGGCAGCCCTGTTTATGGCGGCCTCCGCAGTGTATGCCAGCGAGGCCGAAAAGGCAGAGGAGGCCGCCCCCGTGCGCCCGAGGCAGGAGGTTTTACAAAGCCTCCCGTGCTTTGAGTGCCATGCGGTCGAGGATTATCTGCGCGCCCCGGAGAAAGGCAAGTTCTCCCACGAGCTCCACGGGATGATGAGCGACCTGCACTGCAACCATTGCCACAGCATCAAGGGGCACGAAACCCCGAAGCTCAAGGGCGAGGCCTGCGGCGCCTGCCACTCCACGGGCACCATGGTCTACTCCGGCGGGGGCATGGGCAAGGTCTCCTTTAACCACGAGGCCCACGGCGCGATGTTTAATTGCGGCAACTGCCACCCCGACTCATTTAGCATGAAAAAGGGCGGCGTGAAGATGAAGATGACCCCGATGTACCAGGGGAAGCTCTGCGGCGCATGCCACAACGGACAGATGGCCTTCGCCTCGCAGGACTGCATGAAGTGCCACAGGGGATAACAGTCCCTGTTTATTAGAACCCGAAGGCGGGTGCAAGGAACTTGCACCCGCCTTTTTTATTTCTTAAGAAGCCTCTCCACTATGGCGTAGCCCCCGCACGGCGGAGAGCGGAGGCCCTCGCGAAACCCGCAGCCTCCGTCGAGAAAATCGCAGCGCACGCAGATGAGCGACCTGATAACGCCGTCATGGGAGAAATCGCACCTGGGGTTTGCCCTTCGGGCAGTACTTCTGAGTTCGCCCGTTGAGAGGTTACGCTCAAGGAACGCGTAGGCGCCGCATTTAAGGTCTTCTTTGCCGGGCCTGTAGAACTTGCAAAACCCCTTGCAGATGAGTTCCCTGCGCGCTTGCCCTCTCATATTAATATTATATCACCTCCGCGCTGCCCATAAATTAGGGGAGAAAGTGCCGGTGGCATCCCTTAACACGTCAAATGGAAGCCGGCAACGACGTTGGTGTTCTCGTAAAGTCCGTTGTATATCTTCACGGCCTCCGCCGTGCGGGCCACCTCGACCCTGATGCCCTTGCCCTCAAGCCATTTCACCGTGCTATCCGACACCTGCATCACGCCCATCGCCCCGGTGCCTATCACCACCACGTCGGGCTTTGTGGCCACCACCTCTTCGAGGTCTGCGGGCTGGAGGTAGTGCCCCTCCTTGCGCCACCACGAGGGGTTTACCCTGCCGGGATAGATGATCACGTCGGAGGAGTATGGCTTCCCGTCAATCGTTATCGAGCCGAATGAGTAATGTGAGATTCTGTCGCTCACTTCACCTTCACCTGTTTCTGCTGTGCTTCCATCTTGATAATCTCATCCACGGTGTTTGCGTCCTCGGCGGACTTGTCCGGCCTAAGAAAATCAACCGCGCGGGGAAATCTTAAGGCATAGCCCACGCCTTCAAGGTCCCTTCCGGCGGTGTGCATGGGCGAGCGCGTAATCTCATCGGCGGTTACGGTGACAACGTACCGGGGCGTGACCCACACGTCGGCCTCCACCTCGGAGTCCACCCTCGGATGTTTTTTCTTTATCGTAATTTCATCTAACATTGTCTTTACCTGTAAAAACTCCTCATCGGTAAAGCCGGTGCCCACCTTGCTCACGGTCTTGAAGGTATCCGATTCGGAATCATATACCGCCGCGAGCAGGGCCCCCACGCCAAAGCGCGCCCTTGCGCCCCGTCCCCTGAAGTAGCCCACCACGCAGACGTCTATGGTGTCGGCAAGCTCTCCGCGGTAGCTCCGCTTGAGCTTAATCCAGTTGAAGTTGCGGGAGCCTGCGGTGTATACGCCATCGAGCCGCTTTGCCACCACGCCCTCAAGCCCTGTCTCGACGAACTCCTCGAAGTGTTTCGTTATCTCCTTGGGGTCGGAGGTCTCGAACATCCGCGCCGCCTCTATCACGGCATTGCCCTTAACGAGCGAGACGAGTTTGTCCCTCCTCTCGCTGTAGGGTTTCTCGGTGTAGTCCTCCCCGTCAAACAGCAGCAGGTCGAATGCGAAAAACCTCAACGGGTATTCCTTTGCCATTTCCTCTATCCCGTGCTTGCGCTTGCGCTGCATCGTGACCTGAAAGGGGAAAAGCTCCCCGGTGATCTCGTTATAGGCCAGGGCCTCGCCCTCGAATATCGCCTCGCGTGCGGGAAGGGAACGCGCGGCCTCCCGTATCTCGGGGAACATTTTTGTTGTCCGTTCAAGATTCCTTGAAAATATCTCGATGGTGTCGCCCTTCTTGTGCACCTGGCAGCGGAAGCCGTCGTACTTGGCCTCGATGGCCGCCCGGCCCATCTTCTCGATGATGTCCTCGGAGGAAGGGAGCCTCTCGCACAGGGCCATCCTTATCGGGTAGCCGACGCGTATCCTGAACTTCTCAATGGCCTTCATGCCCCCGGTCTTTAGTGTTTTAGCCACAAGGCCGAGGTCGGAGCACAGGTTATAGGCCCTCTCAAGCTCGGGGCGGAGGGCGCGGTCCCCTTCCGAGAGCGCAAGGGCCTCAAGCACCGTGGGGTCTCCGATGCCGAGCCTGAGCCTGCCGAGTATGAACCGGGCGATGTATTTTGCCTCGACGGAGGAGACGGCCCTCAGGAGGCCCGAAAGGAAGCCCATTTTGATATTCACGCTTCCCTTGCCGGAGGTCTCGGCTATTGCCATCAGCTCGTCGTAGACCTGATTAACCCCCAGCGCCTCTTTCCCGTTGATAAGCTGCTCGGCAGATTCGCCGAGGTCGCCGGTGGCTTTAAAAATTTCCTCGACGGTCTTTGTGGGCTTGTTCGAGGCCTCGGAAAGCGCCCTTATAAGGAGCTTTTCGGAGATGCCCAGCTCCGGCGCGTGAAACGGCGGCAGGAGCTGGCCCTGAGTGAGATAAATGATTCTGTCTATCTCGTCAGGTTGGGTTTCCTTGAAGAGTTCGGAGAGGATGTCGAACATATCGAGGCGTTTTGCGGTTGCCTCAATACGCTCGAAGTACCCGACCAGACGCTTGAACTTCATATCACGGTTTGCGCTTTCCCGAAAAAGGGCTTTGCCCCTTCCTTAGCATCTTTAAGATTCTATCAGATGCAAGGGATTTTAAAAACCGTTCGCGCTCTCCGGGGTCCTTCACCGCGCTGAGCGTCCTGGCCCTCCTCTTCTGAAGCTCTTTAAGATATTTGCCGAAGGCCGGCCCGTAGAGCCCCTCAAGCTCCTTTCGTATGGCCCGGGCCATGGCCGGGCTTGCGCCGGAGGTGGACACGGCTATCGTAAGCGGACCCCGCTTTACCGTGGCGGGCACGATGAAGTTGCAGTAATCGGGCATGTCGGCAACGTTAACAAGGAGACCAGTCCCTTTTTGGAGACCAGTCCCTTTTTGGAGACCAGTCCCTTTTTGGAGACCAGTCCCTTTTTGG
>DAOUWH010000167.1 GCA_030667205.1 Nitrospirota bacterium | reverse complement strand
CAAGTCTTTCAGCCGTAAGTTTTCAGACTTTCCTCTAAAATCCTTTATTGCCAATATCACGGATATTCGGTTAATATAACTCTACCATGGTTATAAGCGTCCCCAGGGAGATTAAGACCCGTGAATACAGGGTCGCCCTTACGCCCCCGGCAGGGCTTCCGGCGGGTGGGTTATGAGAGTCCGCACCGCCATAATAGTTTTACTGCTGCTTCTTCTTCCGGCCCTTGTCCTGGCCAGCGAAGACCCCGGCAAGGGGGTCTCATACTTCACGGCCGGCATCGGTTTTTACAAGGCAGGCAACTACGCCGAGGCCCTGCGCAACCTCAGCGCCGCATACGAGACGGCCCCTTCGGTGGGCGATTACACCCTGTTGTACATGGCCAAGGCGCACCTTCATACCGGAAATACGACAAACGCGCTCCGCAACGTCCGCAAGCTCTACGACATGCATCCGTCCTCGCCCCTGAGAAATGAGGCCAGGGGCATCGAGGTCATGTCAGCCCTTCAGCGGTACGAGTTCGGCGCACTGGGGCTTCTTGAGACATACGTAAAGGACTTCCCTTCCGATATGGATATGACATTCCTGCTGGCAGGACTCCTCAAGGAGACAGGCCGCATCGAGGCCTCAAAACCCCTGTTTAAGGAGATTTATATCTCAGCCTGCCCGCTTTCGGAAGACGCCATGGCCGAGCTTGAGCCGCAAGCCATCTCGGCCCCTGACCTCCTTGAGAGGGGCAAAAACCTCATTAAGAACAGACAGTACACACAGGCCGAGTCCGACCTCATGGACGCCCTCGAAAAATGCGACCCGTCGCTCAGGAAAAACGTTAAAGAGCAACTCGCCCTGTCGCTCTTTAAACAGAGAAAATACGACAAGGCCTCGGGGCTGTTCCTCGAGACAGGCGACCTCTACAACGCCGCGCGCTCCTTCATCAGGGCAGGCAAACAGAACCAGTTCAATAGCACGATGCAAAAACTCGTCGAGGCAGGAGACCCCAAGGGCGCAAAGCTCATGATCGCCTACTCCGACGACCTCAGAAGGCGCGGCAAGACCAACCATGCCCTGAAACTACTCAAGAAGGTCACAAGAAAATACCCCGACATGGCGGAGGGTACGCTCTGGAGCAGGGGATGGACACTGTACGTAAGCGGCGATTACAAGAAGGCCCGCAGGATATTCGCAAAGCTGTACTCAAAGCACAAATCGCCCAAATACCTTTACTGGCAGGCAAAGGCCGCTGAAAAGACCGACAGGGACGCCGACAGGCTTTTCAAAAAGCTCAACGGCGACGACTTCTACGGCGTCCTCGCACGGCTGAGGACAGGCGACTTCAAGCAGCCCGAAGCGAAAGATACGGCAGAGCCGCCGAAACTCAGGCCCATCGAGAGGATAGACCTGCTTGTCGCTGCCGGGCTGAAAGAGGAGGCCGCAAACGAGTTGGCTCTGAAGGTCAAGGCCGACACCGACTACCACATCCGCCGGGAGATCGCCATCAGGCTTATGGAACTTCAATTGTACCGAAAAGCCATACTTGTAGCCCTGACGCTTCCACCTGAGATGCAACCCGTTGAGGTCCTCTACCCACGGGCCTTCTGGCCAAGGGTAGAGTCCTCGGCAGAGGACTACGATATTGACCCCTTTCTCCTGCTCTCGCTCATAAGGGAGGAAAGCCACTTTGACCCTGGGGCGGTCTCCTCCGCGGGCGCGGTGGGGCTGATGCAGCTTATGCCCCAGACGGCAAAGATCACGGCCCGCACCCTCGACCTTACGGTTAACGGCCCTGCCTCGCTGCTGGACGTGGACCTGAACGTCCGGCTCGGGACCCACTTCCTCAGCGGCCTTCTCGACCGGTTCGATTCGGTCCCCGCGGCCCTCGCCGCCTATAACGCCGGGGGCAGCAGGGTCAATGGGTGGATCGAGGAAAACAACTACGGCTCTTACGACGAGTTCATAGAGGACATCCCCTTCGATGAGACGAGAAACTACGTAAAGCGCATATTATCAACCTACTACCGCTACCAGTCCCCCGAGTTTCAGAACGTTCTGGAGATTCTTTAATTTTATGTTTAAATCAAGGTGCCCGCTGTGGTATTCTTAAATACCATGGGCAGGAAGACCACGCTTTTTGACGACTCGAAAGCTTCGGAACCTACAAAATCAAAGGAGGTCATACCATTGGACCGGCTCAAAGACCTTGATAACAAGATCGCGGGGGCGATAAAGAAGGTAAAAGCCCTGAAGGCCGAAAATGCAGAGCTTGAGAAAAAGTTGCAGGCGATGGAGCTTTCCCTCGGCGAAAAGGACGCCGAGATTCAGAGGCTGACGTCGGAAAAATCCGACATCAAGGGGCAGATCGAGGGCCTCCTCGACGAACTCGAATCAATAGAAGAGGACTAATATGCCATCTGTGGACATCCATATCCTCGGCCAGAAATACACGGTTAAGGGCGCCTCCTCCGAAGAGCTCATCCGGGAGCTCTCGCGCTACATAGACGACAAAATAAGAGAGGTCTGCGGCAAGTACCCCAACATAACGCCGCTTAAAGCCCTCATACTTACCACCTTCACCATCGCCGAGGAACTGCACAACCTCCAGTCAGAGCAGGCAGCCATCACAAAGGACATCGAGCAGAAGGCGCAACTCCTGGCAGGCATCCTGGACTGAAAAATCCTAAATTCTAAGCACTAAATCCTAAACAATATTGAAATTTAAAATTCGAACTTTCAAAACAAAGAGGACTTGGAGTTTTGATATTTGGTTTTTGGGATTTGTTTGGAATTCAGATATTAGTATTTAGGATTTACCGCCCTATAACCCCCAGCCCAGGGTTATCGCAATCCTGGCAAGGTCCAGCAGCCTTCCCGGAAAGACTCCTATAACGAGCACCCCCAGGGCGCTGATGGCAAGGGCAAGGCCCAGCGCGGGAGAAGTGGTAAGCTCTACCTCACGCCTGGGCTCCTTCATGTACATGTACATGACTATCCTCATGTAGAAGAACGCCGATATCGCGCTGAATATCACCGCGACGACCACAAGCCACGTGTAGCCCGCATTCACGGCGGCCATGAACACGTAGAACTTGCCGATGAAGCCCGCCGTGGGCGGTATGCCTGTAAGGGAGAACATGAATATCAGCATAAGCGCCGCGGAGACCGGATGCTTCTTCGAGAGGCCCTCATAGTCGGAGATGTTCTCGCCGCTGAATCCCTCGGAGCGGAGCATGATTATAATCGCAAAGGCCCCGATGTTCATGAACGCATAAATCAGCAGATAGCTCATCATGCCCGCCAGGCCCTCGGGGGTCCCGGCAATCACGCCCATAAGGGCATAGCCCGCGTGGGCGATAGACGAGTAGGCAAGCATCCTCTTGATGTTCGTCTGCGAAATAGCGATGATATTTCCCACCGCCATGGTGACTATCGCAAGCGGGATGAGTATTGCCGCCCACTGCACCTGGAGCGAGGCAAACGCTATCAGGAAAACCCTGCCCATTGCCGCAAAACCCGCGGCCTTGGGCCCCACGGACATAAACGCCGTAATTGAGGTGGGCGCGCCCTCGTAGACGTCAGGGGCCCACATATGGAAAGGCGCGGCGGCTATCTTAAAGCCAAAGGCCACTACAAACAGTATCACCGACAGCATCAGGGCCGGGTTTCCGGCAAGCCCGTTGTCGGATATGTAAGCGGCAACACCCTTTATGTCGGTGGTGCCGGTAAGGCCGTACAGGAGCGAGATGCCGTAGAGGAGCAGGGCCGAGGCAAAGGCCCCGAGCAGGAAGTATTTGACCGCAGCTTCGTTGGACTTTACGGCATGACGGATGAATCCCGCGAGCACGTATGTCGACAGCGCCATAAGCTCAATGCCGAGATAAAGCACAATAAGGTCGCCCGCGGAGGCCATGATCATCATGCCGAGCGTCGAAAAGAGCATGAGGCTGTAATATTCCCCGTAATTCACCCTCTCGATGGCTATGTACTTCACTGAGATTAATATCGAAAGTATGAGGCTCAGTAGGAATATGAGCTTGAAGAACATGCTGTAGCCGTCTGCGGCGAACATGCCCGAGAAAGTCACGCCCGAGGTACCGAGCACCGCATACATCACCACTGCGGCGGCAGCGACGCTCAGGAACGCAAGGGTCTCTTTTCTCTTTATTACGAGGTCCAGGACAAGTATCAAAAGGGCAAAGCCGGTCATTAGGATCTCTGGCATTACCGGGCCCAGGGGCGGAAACTCGACCATCGAATCACTCCTCCTCGTATAAAATTGGAATTT
>DAOUWH010000244.1 GCA_030667205.1 Nitrospirota bacterium | reverse complement strand
TTCCATGATTGCTTTATAAGATACTATATCATGACTGCTTTATAAGATACTATATCAGGTAATCTGAAGTTGTCCATATACCCCGGGACGTGTAAAAGCGGGGGGGCTGCGGGGGGCCGGCACCGACGGCTGAACAGCCGTAAATCTTTGCGCTTGCATTGACCCGCAGGGGAAAATAGCGTAAAATCAAGGGCACGCAATAATAGCTTGTTTTAACGGAGGATTTGCCATGAGAGTCTTTCAGGGAGAGCTTAACGCCGAGCTGCTGAAGTTCGGCATCGTGGTAAGCAGGTTCAACGATTTCATAACAAGCAGGCTCCTCGACGGGGCAGTGGACGCCCTCGTGCGCCACGGCGCCGAGGAAGACGACATAGACGTCATGAAGGTGCCAGGCGCTTTCGAGATACCGCTTGCCGCGAAGAAGATGGCCGAGAAGGGCGGCTACAACGCCATCATCTGCCTGGGCGCCGTAATCCGGGGCGCCACCCCGCACTTTGACTACGTGGCCTCGGAGGTCTCAAAGGGCGTGGCCCAGGTCTCGATGGACACGGGGGTGCCGATTGCATTCGGCGTAATAACCTCCGACACCATAGAGCAGGCCATCGAGCGCGCGGGCTCAAAGGCCGGAAACAAAGGCTGGGACGCCGCCATCACGGCCATCGAGATGGCCCAGGTCCTGAAGCACCTCTAACCCGCCATGAAGCGGCGCAGGGCGAGGGAATACGCGCTTCAGCTGCTTTATGAGCATGAATTCGCGGAGGGAGAGCCCGACATAAGCGGCTTCTTCGCCGACATGCAAGAAGACGACAAAGTGGTGGACTTTGCCTCGCGCATCGTGCGCGGTACTCTAAAGCACCGCGACGAGATAGACGCCGCGATCAGGGAGGCCGCGGAGCACTGGGTGCTTGAGAGGATGGCCGCCGTCGACCGCAACATCCTGAGGGCCGGGGCCTTTGAGCTCATGTACTTGCCCGACGTGCCCCCAGCGGTGGCAATCGACGAGGCACTCGAAATAGCAAAGCGGTACTCCTCCTCGGAGTCCGTAGCCTTCATAAACGGCATACTGGACAGGATAGCCAAGACCCGAAGGACATGACCCATGAGGCTTGCGGCCATCTCCGACGTCCACGGAAACCTCCCCGCCCTCGAGGCAGTCCTTAAAGACATCAAGGGAAAAAACATCCGGGAAAAGGTCTTCATCGGCGATTCTGTGGGCTACGGCCCCGACCCCAACGAGGTTACGCTCCTTCTAAAAAGCGCGTGCAAGGCGCACGTGGCGGGCAACCACGACTGGGCAATGCTCGGCCTGACGGACATCGCCTACTTCAACCCCGCGGCGCGGGCCGCCATAATGTGGACCGACGGGGTGCTCACGGAGGAGGCAAGAACCATCCTCGATGGCTGGCCGGTTGCGAAGACCCTAAAGAGGGAAAACATGCTCCTGGTGCATTCCACGCCGATTGCGCCGGAGGAGTGGAACTATCTTTTCTCGCCGGAGGAAGCCCTGCCGTACTTTGATCATTTCAAACAGAAAATCTGCCTCGTGGGGCACAGCCATATCCCGTTTATCGCGGAGCTGTTGCCTTCGGGGCGGACGATGGGCTATCGCGAAGGGGCCGAACTCAGGGAGGACTGCCGCTATATCATAAACGTCGGCAGCGTGGGGCAGCCCCGCGACCGGGACCCGAGGGCCGCATACGCGCTCTTTGATGAGGGGACTGTCGAGATAGTAAGGGTCGCCTACGACATCCGGCAGACGCAGGAGAGGATGACCCTGGCCGGCCTCCCCAAGCCGCTAATCGAGAGGCTGGCGTACGGGATGTAAGTGCCACTGGCACTATTAAGCGTGATTCAATTGTGAATTTAAAAGGAGGCACCATGGACGCGATAGAATGCATAAGGAGCAGGAAGAGCATCAGGGCCTTTAAACCCGAAACCGTTGCGCAGGACGTCTTAAAAGAGGTAATAAGCGCCGCCCAGAGAAGCCCCTCGTACAAGAACAGCCAGCCCTGGGGGGTGGCCGTGGTATCGGGACAGAGGAAGGAGGCCCTCACGAAGGCGCTGCTTGAGACCCTTGAAGGGGGCAGTGCCCCCGCCCCCGACATCCCCGAGCCCCTGGCATGGCCCCCGGAGGTCGGGGCCCGGATAAACGCCTCGATGGCCGCGCGGGGCGAACACCTCGGCGTGGACATCAACGACCCGGCCAACCTCGTCAAGGCAAAGCGCGCCAACTTCGGCTTCTACGGCGCGCCGCACGTCATCTACCTCTATCAGGACTCGGAGCTTCCGCTGTGGTCGCTCTTTGACATGGGGCTTTTTGCCCAGAGCCTGATGCTCGCGGCCCACGCCCGGGGGCTGGGCACCGTGCCGCAGGCCTTTGCAATTGATTACTCGGCTGTAATTAAAAAATTCCTCGGCCTGCCCGATGGTAAAAGACTTGTGCTTGGAATCTCCATCGGCTACCCCGATGCCGAGTCCCACATGAACAAGTTCGATTCCAAAAGGGAAACCACGGACGATGTTGTGATGTGGGAGGGGTAGCGGGGCAGGTCAATCTGAAACGCTACTATTTTTTAACGAGTTGAATTTGTCAGTGTACT
>DAOUWH010000126.1 GCA_030667205.1 Nitrospirota bacterium | reverse complement strand
GAAGCGCCGAGAGCGTCATGACCCGCAACCCCAAGGGCATTAAGGCAGGCGAGCTTGCCGTAAAAGCCCTTGCGCTTATGGAGAAGCACTCCATTACCGCGCTGCCTGTGCCCGACGAAGACGGCAGGGCCGAGGGCATCATCCACCTGCATGACATACTAAAAGAGGGGATTGTTTAGGGGAATCACTTGATTATAAATATCCCGGAAGAAGAATTTATCAGGAAAGCCGAGAGGGTGGAGCTGCTTATCATTGACGTCGACGGCGTCATGACCGACGGCCGCATTATCCTGGACAACGAGGGAAACGAGCTTAAAGCCTTCCATGTGCGCGACGGGCACGGGATAAAGATGCTCCAGCGCGCGGGAATAGACGTGGCTATCATAACCGGCAGGGAGTCGGAGGTCGTAAAGAGGCGTGCCGCCGAACTGGGCATCGAGCAGGTGTACCAGGGGAGCAAGGTAAAAATTGAGGCCTACGAGAGCATTCTTAAAGGGAAAGGCCTCTCGGACGAGCAGGTGGCATATATTGGAGACGATATAGTGGACATCCCCGTGATGAGGAGAGCGGGGCTTTCCGCGGCAGTGTCCGATGCCGCGGACTATGTGAAGGAGGCCGCCATGTTCGTCACGGAGAGTGCAGGCGGAAGGGGGGCCGTAAGGGAAGTGACAGACCTCATCTTGCGGGCCGGGGGGCACTGGGATGAAGTCACAAAAAGATACTACGATTAAGCTCAACCTGCCAACGGCGCTTACTCTGAGCAGGATAGTGCTCATACCCGTATTCCTTTACGTTACACCAATTAACAACATGCTCGGGCTCCTTATTTTCGGCGCGGCCGCCCTCACCGACACCCTCGATGGCTATCTGGCAAGGCGCTCGGGGCAGGTCACGAAGTTCGGCATAATAATGGACCCCATAGCCGACAAGATACTCGTCATAGCGGCCCTGATACTGCTTGTGGACCTCGCGAGGGTCTCGCTGTGGGCCGCGGTGATAATAATAGCGAGGGAGTTCATAATCACGGGCCTCAGGGTGGTGGCCCTGTCCAAGGACATCGTAATCGCCGCGGAGCTCGGCGGCAAACTCAAGACGACCACGCAGATGACGGCCATTATATTCCTTATAATCGGGTGGAGGGAGTTCATTGGCATTGACTTCTATGATGCAGGCACGGTGCTTCTGTGGATATCCATCGTCCTGTCGATAGTATCGGGAGTGCAGTACATGGTGCTGTTCTGGCGGAAGATATCGAACCAGGCCGCCGCATGATAGAGCCCGCCCTTGTTATAGCATTTTCGTACGTCCTCGGCTCGGTGCCCTTTGGGGTGGTGTTCACGCGGGCAAGGGGCATAGACCTCAGGAGTGTGGGGAGCGGAAACATCGGGGCCACCAACGTCCTGAGGGCGGCAGGCAAGGGCACAGCCCTTATGGCCCTGCTTGGCGACATCCTTAAGGGCTCGGCCGCGGTGGCCCTGGCCCGCGTGCTTGAGCTTGGGCCTCTTTACGAGGGACTGGCCGGGATAGCGGCCGTTGCGGGGCACGATTTTTCCGCGTTTTTGCGTTTTCGCGGGGGCAAGGGCGTTGCCACGAGCATAGGTATGGTGTTGATTTACGCCCCGCAAGCTGGTATTCTAACGGTCGTGCTGTGGCTGTTTACAGTACTGATAACGAAGTATTCGTCATTAGGAGCAATAGTGTCTTTTGCACTACTTCCGGTTGTGATGCTGCTTCAGGGGCAGGCGGCGCAGAAGGTGCTGGTTGCGGTAATTTTGTCGTCGCTGCTTCTTGTGCGGCACGCCGGAAACATTAAGAGGCTGGTAGAGGGCACTGAGCGGAGGGTTGGTGAGAAGGCATAAACTGCTGGCATTGATATTTTCGCTGGTGTTGCTCGCGGTTTCGTCCGCACACGCCGGAGAGGACCATGAAAAACTCCTCGACCGCGGCCTCAACAACGACGAGCCCTACTCTTATTCCCTCGTCAAGGAGGCCGCCGGCGCCCAGAACCGGCTGGAACTCCTGGAGGAGGCTCTAAAATTCTCTCCCGACGTGCCGCCGCTTTATTTCAAGCTCTCGTGGGCGTCGCTGCCGGGCGTATTCAAAAGCGTTCAGTACTGGATAGCGGGGCTTAAGGCGTACGCGAGGAACTTCTGGTGGTCTTTCAGCCTGCTGGGCCTTGTATATGCCAGCCTCCTGATCTCGCTGATAATAGCCGCGGCCCTCGTTGTGGCCGTGCGGCTTCCGCTCCAGATACCGCTCCTTGCGCACGACATCAACGAGGGCAAGCTGAAGCTTCTCCTGCCGCTTCTCCTTGTCCCCGTAGCATTGGGCGGGCCGGTATTCTTTATAGCCGGTGCGCTGGTAGTTGTGGGTATTAGCTTCAAAAAGCTCAACAAGCTTGTCGTATACCTTGTGCTGGCCGCGATAGTGGTCTCCCCGGTGCTTATCACGATTGCCGACGGGCTTCTCACCACGGCCACCTCCACGGAGGTAAAGGCCATAATCGCCGTTAACGAGGGCAGGGACAACACTTACGCCTTTCAGGCCCTAAAGGACAGGTCCTCGGCCGAGGCCAGGTTTTCTTATGCCCTCGCCTTGAAGCGCGAAGGCCGCTACGACGAGGCCATAGCCATTTACTCGGAGCTTGCCGGGGAGGACCCGTCGAACTGGAAGGTCATCAACAACCTCGGGAACGCTTACTCCGCCAGGGGGCAGCCTGACCTGGCCAAGGAGGCATATGAAAAGGCGGAGAAAATAAACCCCTCAGCGGTTGTCATCTACAACCTCAGCCAGGTCTACCGCGGCACCCTTGATTTTGCGACCGGCGACAAGTACTATCAGGACGCCTCCAACCTCGACCGCGACGTGGTGTCGAAGTACACATCCCTGAGCAGCAAGAACCCCAACAGGTTCGTTATAGACGTGCCTTATTCGGAGGGCGAGCTCTGGGGGCTTGCGCTGAAGAGCCCCGGGAAGGTCATAAGCCCATACCCCATCGGGACAATCTCCGCTGCCGGGCTCGCGGCGGGTCTGCTAGTCCTGTTTGTGGTACTGAACATCATGGTAAAGAGCAAGGCGTTTCGCTGCTCCAGGTGCGACAGGATAGTCTGCAACATCTGCAGCCGCGACAGCCGCTGGGGGCAGATGTGCCCGGATTGCTACGGCTCGCTCGTGAAGATAAAGGACGCGGACCGCAAGAAGCGCGTGAGCGCACTGCTTTCGGCTTATGGACACAAGGAGAGGATAAGGAATATCGTCAGGGTGCTTTCGTTTCTGCCGCCCGGCATAGCGCAGATATATGCCGGCAGGGCCCTCGGCGGAATGCTCCTTCTGTGGGCGTTCAGCTTCTGCGCCGTGGCCCTCTGGCTTAACCCGTTCCTGGGCACGGGGCTTGCGGGCCTTTCGCACGGGTGGCTCAACCTGCCGCTGATACTGGCGATGGTAGTACTGTATCTGTCCTCGACAATTTACATAAACGGGAGGCTCGAGAGCGGATGGCTTTAGCAGGCTCGCTTAAGGAATTCGGCCTTGCAGATATCCTGCAGCTTATCTTCTACCAGAAGAAGACCGGGAACCTTACGCTCAAGAGCAGGGTCGATACCGTGAGGGTGCTTTTCAACGAGGGCAACATCGTCCTGGCCGAGTCCTCGAAACGAAAAGGTGAAGGCAGGCTCGGCAGGGTCCTTATCCGTAAGGGCGTAATTAAAGCCGCGGACCTGAATGCGGCCATAGAAGAACACAAGGGGAAGGACAAACTGACCAAGCTGGGCCATATAATCCTCCAGAAAGAGCTTGCCACCAGGGAGCAGATACAGCAGGTCCTCACCGCCCAGATAACCGAGCTTGTAGTGCAGCTGTTCTCCTGGAAAGAGGGCATGTACGAGTTCACCCCCGGCGCCGTCCCCATAGACAAGGAGATCCCCCTCTCCGTGGACACGCAGGGCCTGATGATGGAGAGCCTGAGGATATTCGACGAGTGGAGCGTCTTTAAGGGCCAGATAGACCAGGACTCGATGTTCGTAAGGACCCCGAAGCCCGACGAGGGGCTCAGCAAAGAGCAGGCGGAGCTCCTTGGCTACGTCGATGGAAAGAACGACGTGCATAAGGTTGGCGCCCTCTACGGGCAGGACGCCTTCCAGACCGCCAAGGACATGATAGTCCTTCTGGAGATGGGCCTTATAGAGTACAGGAAGGCCGGCGCGGCCGATGAAGAAGACCTGCTCCCGGTCAGGGAAGTAAAACAGATCCCCGGGCTGAGCTATATTCTCGCCGCCATATCGCTTATCGCGCTGGCGCTTTCGGTGGCGGCCTTTGCAGCAGGCACAAACAGCAACAACCTCGATGCGATCAGGGCCGCCGAGGCCATCGATGAACTGAGGTCCAGGATAAATATCCAGAGGCACACCGACGGGGCCTATCCGGCCTCCGTGGACGACGCCGACCAGTGGGGCAGGTCCTATATCTACGAGCCCTCGGCCGAAGGGTTTGTCCTCTACAGCGCCGGCCCCGACGGGGTGGCCGACACCGAAGACGACGTCCACTAAGACCTTATTGACCTCTTTGAAAACTTACCTGTAAAATCATCTCAGGCCATGAAAGAAAAATCAGTAGTCCTTTTAAGCGGGGGAGTCGACTCCTCCACGACGCTCGCAATCGCAAAGGCAGAAGGATTCGAGTTAAATGCCCTGAGCTTCGACTACGGGCAGAGGCATGCCATCGAGCTTGAGGCCGCAGGGAAGGTGGCCTCGCATGTCGGGGTAAAAGAGCATCTGGTAATCAAGGCCGACCTGCGGGCTATCGGTGGCTCGGCCCTGACCGCTGAGACCGAAGTCCCAAAGGGTAGCATTACCGGAGAAAAAATCCCCGCTACCTATGTGCCTGCCAGAAACACGATTATGCTTTCGTTCGCCCTGGGCTGGGCCGAGGTCTTAAAGGCCCCCCATATCTTCATAGGCGCCAATGTCGTTGACTACTCGGGCTACCCAGATTGCAGGCCCGAGTATTTAAAGGCATTCGAGGAGATGGCCAACCTCGCCACAAAGGTGTCGGTTGAGGGCGAGATACGATTTCAAATACACGCCCCGCTTCTTGAGATGACAAAGGCCGAGATTATAAAAAAGGGCATCGACCTCGGGCTTGACTACTCCCTCACGTGGAGCTGCTACGACCCAACTCCGGGGGGAAGACCCTGCGGCGGGTGCGACTCGTGCCTCATACGTGCGAAGGGTTTTAAGGAGGCGGGGGTCAAAGACCCGCTGGGGTAGAGAGGCGGTCCACGTCGTCGTAGGAGTAGTTCGCCGTGCCCGCGAAGGCGGGGGACAGCGATATAAGCATCATCGCGATTACCGCAAGACCTGTTATTGCCCTCTGACCGGTCATTTCATTCTCCGTGTGTTAAAAAACGCCTCAGTTACCATCATGATTATTCAAAACCCTGCCGTAACTACAAACATCTCAATTAGTTTGCAAAGAAGTATTCTTTGATATTATTCCTTTTCATATATTTTAGTGTCTTATAAGAAATGATTGTGCCTATAGGGAAAGCTAAGAATAGAAAATACAAG
>DAOUWH010000153.1 GCA_030667205.1 Nitrospirota bacterium | reverse complement strand
TTTTCAATGAAAGACTTGTGCGAGCCCCAGTAGTAGGGTTCAAGAACGAGCACTTTAAGGTCTTTAGCAGTAGTGGTCATTTGAAGAGCAGGGCGTATGCCACTAACCCCATGCTCAGGGCCGCCGTCCCGCAGAGCATCCCCATGCTCCAGGGGCCTGTCTTTTCCCGGTCTTTAAACGTCCTGTAAAAGGCCAGCCCGAGGAATACGAAGGTCGCCGCCAGAAATGCCCACTTGTATTCTGTCACCCACAGAGATAAGGCAACCCCTACCAGGCCCAGACCGGCCAGGACCGCCGTTATCTGTCAGCAAAACGCAAAGACAAATGCCGATGAGATTGCCCCGGCCTTTGACAGCACCTTCATCTTTGATGCTCTCCCTTAATTGTTTTACCTGTAATTCACAAACTCGATATGGAAGTCGAAGTCCTTTTCCTTGAGCATATTAATGACGGCCTGCAGGTCGTCTTTATTTTTACCTTTAACCCTCAGCTGGTCGGCCTGTATCTGCGCCTGCACCTTCTTGAGCTTCATGTCCTTGATGAGCTTGACGATGTTCTTGGCCCTGTCCTGCGAGATGCCCTGCTGGAGTTTTACCACCTGCTTTACGGTGCCGCCGCTGGCCTGCTCGACCTTGCCGTACTGGAGACATTTTAGAGAAACCGTCCGCTTTACAAGCTTGTCCTGAAGAACGTCCACGACGCTCTTTAGCTTGAACTCGTCGTCGGAGACGAGCGTAAACTCGGCGGCATCGCGGTTGAAGTCTATGGAGCTTTTGCTCCCTTTAAAATCGTAGCGCTGCCGTATTTCCTTTATCGCCTGCCCTGCGGCGTTTGATACCTCCTGCAAATCCACGCGGCTTACTATGTCGAAAGAATTGTCAGCGGCCATTATAAAAACCTCCAATTTCGGGTGTAGTGATTGATTATATCCCCGCAAGGAGATTTTAACAAGAGTCCAGACCTCACCCGCCTTCGCTCTGCTCAGGCACCCTCTCCTTACCAAGGAGAGGGCAATATCGAATATCTCATATTTCTGCCCCCTCTCTTTTATAAGGAGAGGGGTGAGGGGTGAGGTTACTTCTTAAATTCCACTACGCCTTCAAGGCCGGGGGTGGCGAGGACCTTGCCGCCCTCGGCAACGATAACGCCCTCCATCCCGAGCTCCCCAAGGAGTTTAAACCCATTATAGGGGCCTATTACAAAAACACCCGTTGAGAAGCCGTCCGTAAGCACCGCCTTATCCGCGATGACCGAGACGCTCCATGTGCCGCGCGCCGGAAGGCCGGTCTTTGGATCGAGGATATGGTGATAGAAGACGCCGTCTTTAGTGAAGGATCTTTCGTAGTCGCCGGAGGTGGAGATGGCCTTGTCCTTAAGCTTTACAGTTGCCATTACGCCGTCTTCGGGGTTTTCGGGGCGCGGGTCTCTGATGCCTATTTTCCATGTCTTCGGGCCGAAGCCCCTTATGTCCCCTGCGATTGCCACGAGGCCGCTTTCTATGCCTTCGGCCTTGAGCACATCTACCGCCCTGTCCACGGCATAGCCCTTTGCTATGCCCCCTGTGTCGAACGACATGCCCTTGACCTTCAGGAAGGCGGTGGAGTTTTCCCTGTCTATTTCCATTTGTTTATAGTCCACGAGTCCGATGTTCTTTGTAATCTCCTCTTCGGTGGGCATTTTCTTTTCATGAAAATCCCATAGCCTCATAAGCGGCCCCACGGTGGGGTCGAAGGCCCCGCCGGTCTGTTCGGAGATGTCTATCGACCTTTCGATAACCTCCCGCGTCTCTGCCGACACCTTCACCCCTCTCACTCCTGCGTTGTGATATATTGCGGCGATTTCGCTGTCCCCGGTCCAGAAGCTCAAAAGTTTTTCAATCCTTCTTATCTCGCCGAACGCCGCGTCGATGGCGCTATCTGCGCCCTCCCTGGAGTGCGCCACCACGGTTATGGTCACAACGGTATCCATGATAACGGAGCTTTTGCGGTAGGTCTTCTCCCGGGGAGCGCAGGAAATTATCAGGGCCAGAATAACGAGGGCGGAGAGGACGTGCCTCATGCGATTTTCCTTTTCTTGACGGGCGGGAGTTTCTCACCGAGCACCTTGCCGGTATAAGAGGTCTCCGAGGTGCTCACCTTCTCCGGGGTGCCCGCTGCGACGAGTTCCCCGCCTTCCTCGCCGCCTTCGGGGCCGAGGTCTATTATGTAATCGGCGCTCTTTACGACCTCGGGGTTGTGCTCGATGACGAGCACGGTGTTGCCCATCTCAACGAGGGTGTTAAGGACGTTGAGGAGTTTTTCTATATCCACGAAGTGAAGCCCCGTGGTGGGTTCATCGAGGATGTAAAGTGTGTTGCCGGTGGACTTCTTGCTCAGCTCCCTTGAGAGCCTCACCCTCTGGGCCTCGCCGCCCGAGAGCGTGGGGGCGGGCTGTCCGATCTGTATGTAGCCCAGGCCAACGTCTTCCAGAAACTCAAGGCGCTGCTTAAGCGGCGGTATTGCCGAGAAGAACTCAAGCGCCTCGGACACGGTCATCCCGAGCACTTCGGAGATGTTTTTCCCCTTGTACATTATCTCTAAGGTCTCCCTGTTGTAGCGCCTGCCCTTGCAGACGTCGCAGGGCACATATGCGTCCGGTAGAAAGTGCATCGCGACTTTCTTCATGCCGTCTCCGCGGCAGGTCTCGCAACGGCCACCGGCGAGGTTGAAGCTGAAGCGCGCGGGCTTATAGCCCCTGACCTTGGAGTCCGGAAGCGCCGCGAAGAGGTCCCTTATCAGCGTAAACACCCCGGTGTACGTTGCGGGGTTAGAGCGGGGCGTCCTGCCAAGCGGCGACTGTTCCACGCAGATCACCTTGTCGATATTATCCATGCCCTTTATCGCCCTGTGTTTGCCGGGTGCGGGGCCGCTGTTGTGCAGGTGTCTTGCAAGCGCCTTGTAAAGCACCTCAAAGACAAGGGTGCTCTTTCCCGAGCCCGAGACACCCGTGACGCAGGTAAGCACTCCCAGCGGGACTTTCACGTCGATATTTTTAAGGTTGAACTCGGCGGCGCCTTTTATCTCGATGTAGTTGGCTGGTTTTCTCCTTTTTGAGGGCACGGGGATTTCCTGTTCGCCGCTTAGGAATTTGCCCGTGAGTGAGTCTGCGCTTTTCTGCACCTCCTCGGGGCTTCCCGTGGCAACGACCCACCCGCCCCTGCGCCCTGCGCCGGGCCCCATGTCCACTATGTGGTCGGCCCAACGGATGGTGTCCTCGTCGTGCTCGACGACGATTACGGTGTTACCGCTGTTGCGTATTCTTGAGAGGCTTTCAAGGAGCCTCCTGCAGTCGCGTGGGTGAAGCCCCATCGTGGGCTCATCGAGCACGTAGATCACCCCCGTAAGGCGCGAGCCCATCTGCGTGGCGAGCCTTATGCGCCTTGCCTCGCCGCCAGAGAGCGTAAGCGAGGGCCTGTCCAGGGTGAGGTAGCCAAGGCCCACCTCGCCGATGAAGCCCAGCCTGTCGGTGACTTCCTTTAAGACCCTCGAGGCGATGGTGCGCTCCCTCCGGGTAAGGCGCAGGTCCTGGACGAACCCCAGCGAGTCCCTGACGTGCATCCTGGCGAACTCGCCGATGTTCTTTCCTCCGATCCTTACGTGCAGGGCTTCTTTCCTGAGCCTGAGCCCCCCGCAGGCCTTGCACGGCCTCTGGGCGCCGAGTTCGTCGGAGGCCTCCTCGATGCCCTCATAGCCCAGCCCGCGGCAGCTGGGGCAGGCCCCGAGCCTTGAGTTGAAGGAGAAGAACCTCGGGTTTATCTCCGGATAGCTGATACCGCAGCTGGGGCAGGCCATTGTCTTCGAAAGCGGGATGTCCTGCTCTTCGTCTATCAGATGGATCATTACCGTGTCGGAGTACCTTAAAGCGGTGTCTATCGCGTTTTTAAGCTGCCTTAAGATATTGGGTTTTATGATGAGCCTGTCTATGACTATCTCTATAGTGTGCCGTTTGTGCCTCTCAAGCGATACGTCCTCGGTGAGGTCCACCATCTTGCCGTCTATCCTTGCCCTTACAAAACCCTCGGCCCTCATCTGCGCGAGTTCTTTCCTGTACTCTCCCTTGCGGTCCCTGACCATGGGCGAAAGGATCTGTAGGCGGCTGCCCTCGGGCAGGTCCATCACCCTCTGGATGATGCTCTCGGTCTCCTGCGTGGCGATGGGCGAGCCGCAGTTGTAGCAGAAGGGTTTTCCTATTGTCGTATAGAGGACGCGCATGTAGTCGTATATCTCGGTTATCGTGCCCACGGTGGAGCGGGGGCTTCGGGCGATGGTCCTCTGGTCGATTGCTATCGAGGGCGAAAGCCCGGCGATGTAGTCGACTTCGGGTTTCTGGAGTTGTTCGAGGAACTGGCGGGCGTAGGCCGAGAGGCTTTCTACGTACCTGCGCTGGCCCTCGGCGTATATGGTGTCTATGGCGAGAGAGGACTTCCCCGAACCCGATGGGCCCGTGATGACAGTAATGAGGTTTCTGGGGATGGTGATGTCGATGTCCTTGAGGTTGTGTTCCCGTGCACCCCTTATGACAATAGCGTTTTTCACAGTATGGCCTGATTATAAAAACTCAACCTATAATATAAAAGAATCGGAAGCCATCTTTCAATGGGCACCGCATGGTGGCACCGCGCAGCGCCATGCG
>DAOUWH010000267.1 GCA_030667205.1 Nitrospirota bacterium | reverse complement strand
GTTGCCTCCACTGGACCCTGAACCCAGCGCGTCTGCCAGTTCCACCACTTCGGCTGAGTATATATATTATAGCCCGTAGGGCCGGGAGGTCAAGAAAGTGCCACCGGCGCTTTCCGTCGGAGAAGCCAGGAAAGCCGGGGGGCCGAGCCGAGCATCGCCAGGTCCACACGCAAGACAGGTATTCCAGAGAGAAGCTTAGGGGGGTGCTTGCTCAGAGGGGATAGCTAAGAATTCTAACCATAAAAGATGCCAATTTTATACAGGTCAATGGCGACTTTCTTACACCATACTATTGTGCAATCCTTAGAAAAGTACTTCAAGCGAAATGTTCCATCAACTCTCATCGTAAGGCCCGGCTCAAGCACTTGATCGGCATAAAAACACAGGCCCTTTTCGCTAATATTAATTACCGCTCCGTCGATCTTCTTCGTTCCGTCACAACAAAGCGATACAGTAGCGACCTTCGTGGCCCTTTCATGTTTTCTTCTTTCTGATTCCATTCAATATCCAATCAGCTTCAATAGCTCTCCCCCGGCTTTTCGGTAAAGCCGCATATTACTTCTCATAAGCTACACCTTTCAATACAATATGTCAATCGTTTCTTCCAGGGTTGGATTTGAACGATAATGCGCCTGGTAAAATCTGCATATCTTAACACTAAAGAAGATGGCCTTCTTACAGGCTCGTAATCTCGTAGTTTTCCTGGTGGAGGTTGGAGTCCTCGGTGACGATTATCTTTACGCCATGGGCCTGCTCGATCTCTTCCAGCCAGTGGCGCTCGTCGTAGCTCAGCAGTTCGGCCACGCTCGGATGCGCGGTAATCACCACCTTACTGCCCCCGTGCATTGCGATGCGCTTGGCCTTCCTGAAAATCTCGTAGCACAGCGTGCGGGGGGATTTCACAAAGCCCTTGCCCTCACAGTACGGGCATGTCTCGCAGAGTATGCGCCCCAGGCTCTCCCTGACCCTCTTCCTTGCCATCTGGACCAGGCCGAGTTCGGAGATGTGGGAGATGGTGCTCTTTGCCTTGTCGCGGCTCATGGCCTTGGTAAAGGCATTAAATACTTTATCGCGGTTTTCAAGCCGTTCCATGTCTATGAAATCGACCATTATGATGCCGCCGAGATTTCTGAGCCTCACCTGGTAGGCCACCTCCTTGACGGCCTCGAGGTTGGTCTTCAGGATGGTGTCTTCGAGGTCTTCCTTGCCCACGAACTTGCCGGTGTTCACGTCGATGACGGTCATCGCCTCGGTCTGGTCTATGACGATGTAGCCGCCGGACTTCAGCCACACCTTCCGGCCCAGGGCCCTGGAGATGTCGAGCTCTATGCCGTAGGCCTCAAAGAGGGGCTCGGTGCCGTCGTAGATCTCTATCTTGTCCATGAGTTTCGGGAAATACGTGCTTACGAACTCCCTTACGTTTTCCATCTCTTCCTTCGAGTCGATGACGAGCTTGTCGATGTCCGGCCCCATGAGGTCGCGGACGCTCCGGAGTATGATGTCGAGGTCGGGATAAAGAAGCGCGGGGGCCGAGACGTGGTCTTCCTTCTTCTGGATGTTGCTCCAGACGCTGTTGAGGAACTCCAGGTCACTTTTAAGCTCTTCCGCGCTTGCGCCCTCGCTTACGGTCCTTATTATCAGGCCTGCCCCGTCGGGCTTCATTTCCTCCACGATGGCCTTAAGGCGCGCCCTCTCGTCCTCGTCCTCGATCCTTCTGGAGATGCCCACGTGGTTTACGCCGGGCATGAGCACCAGGTAGCGGCCCGGTGTGGTTATATAGGCGGTTATCCTGGCCCCCTTGGAACCGATGGGGTCCTTGGACACCTGCACGGTAAGCTCCTGCCCATCCATGATGATCTCGTCTATCACAAGGTCATGCCTTCTCCTGTGCGCGACGAAATCCATCCCATTGGTCTTTTCCTCCTCGAAGAGGTGGGCGTAGTCCTCTATGATGTCCGTCCTTATATCGCCGACATAGAGGAATGCCGCCTTCTCAAGGCCGATATCCACGAAGGCCGACTGCATGCCCGGAAGTATTTTAACGACCTTCCACTTGTAGATGTTGCCTACCTGTGAGGCGTCACTCCTGCGCTCAACGTAGAACTCCGTGACCTGCCCGCTCTCCATGAGGGCGACCCTTATCTCGTCGCCGGTGACGTTTATCAGGATG
>DAOUWH010000184.1 GCA_030667205.1 Nitrospirota bacterium | reverse complement strand
CGTCGTCGAGGTATTTCCGGTAGCCCCTGTATTCCCTCTCGGATAGGTTGTTGAGCTTCCGAACCAGGAGGCCGTTATAAGCCCGCTTTATCCACTCGTGGTCGTCTTCGACGGTCCTGTTTCTTTCATCTATGTCGGCAATTATTGCCTGGACTTCAACGGGGGCCAGCTTTGAAGAGCCGATGGGGGACTTTATCGTGCTGTAGTCTTCGGATGTGTTGTTGCGTACGCTGTAGGTCGGTGCACAGCCTACAACGGACATGGCAACAGCAATCACACATAATAGTAGTATTCCAGCAATATGACTTGATAGATTCATGACCTGGTTATTCTAATACAATTCGAATAGAATTTTCCTCTACCTGAAGTTGCATATGCCGTGTTTGACAAAATCTTGAATATTAATTAAGATTTTGTTTCGATGTATTTTCAGGACCTCATATACAAACTGCAGGGTTTCTGGGCCGAGCGCGGCTGCGTGGTGCTTCAGCCCCTCGATACCGAGGTCGGGGCGGGCACGTTTCACCCGGCCACTTTTTTCAGGGTGCTCGGACCCGAGCCCTGGAATACGGCCTATGTCCAGCCCTCAAGGAGGCCAACCGACGGGCGCTACGGCGAAAACCCCAACAGGCTTCAGCACTACTACCAGTTTCAGGTGATATTAAAACCTTCGCCTCCGGACCCGCAGGGAATCTACCTCAAAAGCCTTGAGGTGGTAGGCATAGATCCCTCAGGACATGACATAAGGTTCGTCGAGGACGATTGGGAGTCCCCCACCCTCGGGGCCTGGGGCCTGGGCTGGGAGGTATGGCTCGACGGGATGGAGATTACCCAGTTCACTTATTTTCAGCAGGTCGGGGGTTTTGACCTCAAGCCCGTGTCCGTGGAGATAACCTACGGGCTCGAGAGAATCGCCATGTACCTTCAGGAGGTGGACAACGTCTTTGACATCCGGTGGTCCGAAGGAACAAGTTACGGCGACATACACCATGCCTCGGAGGTCGAGGGCTCAAAGTACAATTTCGACTTCTCCGACCCCGGGATGCTAATGAAGCAATTCGAGGCCTACGAGGCCGAGAGCATCCGCTTAAACCGCGAAGGGCTGGTGCTCCCGGCCTACGATTATTGTCTGAAGTGCTCTCATACGTTTAACCTCCTTGAGGCCAGGGGCGCCTTCTCCGTCGCCGAGAGGACCGCGTACATCGCAAAGGTAAGGAACATGGCGAAGCTCTGTGCCGAGACGTACATGAAGCAGAGGGGCGAAGGTGAAGACTAAGGCCGTCCTTCTTGAGATAGGCACCGAGGAGATACCCGCGAGGTTTCTGCCCGGCGCCCTTAAGTCCCTCAAGGATATAGCAGCATCGGAGTTTGGCCGGAGCAGGATAGGATTTGGCGGCATCCGGACTTACGCCACGCCCCGGAGGCTGGCCCTTCTGGTGGACGGAGTCCCCGGGATGCAGGAGGGCAGGGTGGAAGAGGTCTTTGGCCCCCCGAAAAACGCCGCCTTCGACGAGAATGGAAAACCCACGAAGGCGGCCGTCGGCTTTGCCCGTTCGCAAGGCATAAAGCCTGAGGATTTGGTTATCAAAAAGAAGGGCAAGGGAGAGTACGTCGTTGCGGTGATTGAGGAAAAAGGCCTCCCGGTCATGGAGGTCCTGCCCGAGGTGCTTAAGAAGATAGTGCAGTCTCTTCATTTCCCGAAGACCATGAGGTGGGGGGACGGCTCGATGAGGTTTGCAAGGCCCATTCACTGGGTAGTAGCCATGTTAGGGGATAAGACCGTAGATTTTGAACTGGACGGCATCAAGAGTGGCAAACTCACCTGGGGCCACAGGTTCCTTTCCGCTGAAAAAGACGGTGTGGCTGTTAAGGATACCGATTCTTACAAGGAAGTGCTTCGCAAACATTATGTGATAGTTGACCAGGACGAAAGAAGGGACTTGATATTGAAGCAGGCAGGGGCGCTTGCCTCCTCGGTCTCGGGCACTTCGGCGCATGATGATGAGCTGCTTTCCATAGTGGCCTGCCTTGTGGAATGTCCCGTGAGCGTGCTCGGGAGTTTTGACGAAAAGTATCTTGAACTTCCGGATGAGCTGCTTAGCTCGGTCATGACCGGGCACCAGAAATACTTTCCCGTAAAGGATGCCGGAGGGAAGCTTAAAAACTACTTCATCGTGGTGAGCAATACCAAAGAGGAAAACGCCGACACGGTGCGTGTGGGCTCCGAAAGGGTCATAAGGGCGAGGTTCGAGGACGCGAGGTTCTACTACGACGAGGACCGAAGGACAACGCTCGCCTCAAGGCTCGAAGCCCTCAGGGGCGTGACCTTTCACGACAGGCTCGGGACCCTCTACGACAAGACAACGAGGAACAGGACGCTGGCAGGTTCTCTGGCCGAAGGCATACGCCCGGAGACAAAGGACAGCGTCGAGAGGGCCGCACTGCTTTCAAAGACAGACCTTGTTACCGGGGTGGTAAAGGAGTTCCCAGAGCTTCAGGGCGTTATGGGACGGTACTACGCCTTAAACGACGGAGAAGACCCGGGGGTTGCACAGGCTATCATGGAGCATTACCTCCCCGCTTTCTCGGGCGACAGGGTGCCGGAGGGCGATGTGGGAGCCTTGGTCGGGCTTGCCGACAGACTGGATAATATCGCGGCCTTTTTCTCCATCGACCTCAAGCCCACGGGTTCCGAGGACCCCTTCGCCCTGAGGAGACAGGCCCTTGCCGTCATGGCAATACTGATAGACAAGGGCTATCAGATATCGGTAAGGCGGCTTATTGGCGCCGCCCTCGAGGGCCTTAAAGGGATAGGCCCCGAAGATATTGAGCGGGAGATATTAAGGTTCTTTGAGCAGAGGCTCGAAGGACTTTTATTAGACTCAAAAGGCTACTCGCTGGACCTTGTTCAGTCCGTAATCGGCCTTTCCGCGGATGCTCCCCTTAGCGAGATTATTGGCAGGCTCGATGCGCTTCAGGCCTTTAAAAAATCCCACTCCGCGTACAACGATTTTCTCATGGCCATCAAGAGGGTCAGGAACATTACACCGGAGGAAGAGCTTTCGCCCGTTGACAAGGCGCTCTTAAAGGCAGAGGAGGAGCGAGACCTTATGCGGGCGCTGGAATCAGTAAAGGCCGTTGAGGACATGATTACGGAGTCCAATTACGCCGGGGCCCTGGAAAGACTCCTTGGGCTTACGGGGCCGGTAAATAATTTCTTCGACAAAGTGCTCGTGATGGACGAGGATATGGCCGTAAGAGGCAACCGGCTGGCGCTATTGAAGGATATCTGGGCCACGGCCTCCGCCCTGGCCGACTTCTCAAAACTCTCCGAAGGGGCGTAGCCCCTTGTTCACCTGATTTGGTGTCGCGGTTTCAATATTTTATAGAGAGGGGGCAGTGCCTCCCAGGTTTGACAAAAGGCCTGTTTTTTTGATAATTTTAAATTTGACACTTTGAAGGGGCGTAGCCCCGTATTTAAAAGATTCAGGAAGTCGGTATCTCCATAATAGCAGTGGCATTTCCTGGGTAGCTCAGTTGGCAGAGCGGGTGGCTGTTAACCACTTTGTCGGGGGTTCGAGTCCCTCCCCAGGAGCCATCTTCCTTTTCGCCGGGATTTGGTAGCCTATGGCCCGGATGAAGGTATAGAGCGACACGTCCAGGGCGTCCAGCACTGCAACCAGCACTTCGAACGTCGGCTCACTCGTGCCATCTTCCAGCCGCTTCACGTGGCCGTAGGATATTCCGGCCTTCTCAGCCATGCCGCGCAACGAGAGCCCGGCAGCTTCCCTTTTTTCTTTCAGATACACGTTTCCCTTCACGTTCCCACCTCCAATAATCGTTGATGTTAAGTATACTTCACTTTCCCCTTGACAGTCAATACTAAAATCTGTTAATAATACTGAACAT
>DAOUWH010000257.1 GCA_030667205.1 Nitrospirota bacterium | reverse complement strand
CTTGTACCACGCCGCGGCGGCCTCCCTGAAGCCGAGCATGCCCTCAGACGATGGATAGCGGTGGCGCTCGGGCTTTTCAACGGCCCTCTTCATGGCCTCCACTATGTGTTCCAGCGTCGGCGTGTCGGGGTCCCCGATGCTCAGGTCGATCAGGTCAACACCCTTTCCCACCGCCTCGCGCTTCATCGCATCTATCCTTGCAAACAGGTATGGCGGAAGGTCCTTGACCCTTCGGGCAAGCTCAACGGGCGACATAAATCCTCCTCGGTTTTCCCGGATATTATACCCGATAGCGCCCTTCCGGAACCGCCTTTTCGCGAAGAGGCCCTGCTCATAAGCATCCACATTTTAAATGCACCGGCGCCAATGCGCAGGATTTGACTTCTAATTATTCAACAACTATAATGCAAATAACTCTTACGGGAACTACTAAATATGTTCCGGCGCAAACCTAAAAAGAAAGACCCGAGAAAGCTCTGGGAACAATACCTGGAGGCCTCGCTGAAACGGGACTGGAACAAGGCAAGGGAATCGCTTGCGAGCCTTGTGGGACTGGAGCCGGACAACTCCCGGATGCACCTGAAAATGGGCGACCTCCTGCAGAAGATGGGGGACTCAACGGGCGCCATAGCATCATATTACCATTCCGCAGCTATCCTTGACGACGCCGGTTTCGGCCAGAAGGCGCTTGCGCTGTACAAGATTATACTCAGACTCGACAAGGACGACAAAAAGGCATCAAGCAAGTCAAAAAACATTATTGAGGGGCTTGAACCCGCCGGGCCGGGACTCCCGATAGTCTCTCCCGATGAACAACCCTCTCAGCCCGAGGAAGCACCCGCGCCCGAAGAAGCGCCCGCGCCCGAAGAAGCGCCTCCACCTGCCCATTGGCCCTCGCTCGATGAGGCACAGGCCTCCGAACAGATACCTTCGCTTTCGGACGTGACTGGCGAGGATTTTTCATCCGCACCCCCTGAGTCTCAACCAGAGGAGATACTGCCCGAGCTTGACATCGTATCTCACGACCCCCCGGAGATTACCGGATGGAGCGGGCCGTTGCCAGAGATATTCTGGTCGCTCAATAAAGAGGAAATCGACCAAATCGTCAGCGCCTCCATAGCTGCCTCCTACACCAAAGGCCAGGCTGTTGTTAGAGAGGGCGAAGAGGGCGATTCCATCTTCGTCCTGATCAACGGCAATGCGCGCGTAGAGGCACGTTTCGGCAACAGGAACATCGAACTTGCGACACTTAAGGGGGGCGACGTATTCGGCGAAGTGGCCTTTCTTTCAGGAAAGCGCCGGACCGCCTCGGTCATAGCGGAAAGCGACATCAAGGTGCTGGATATACACAGAAATGTACTTGAGCAGGCAATCGAAAAACACCCGAGGATTCTCAGCTGCCTGGCCGAATACTACCACAACAGAGTCCAGGCCACACTGAAGAAGCTCAGGCCAAAGAAGCCAAAGGGTCGTCTTATTATCCGGGATTAAGCATTAGCCGCCACTGCCTCTTTACATTTGATGACAATATTGGCACAGGTCAAACAGGTTGTCGGCCTTATATCTGAAAAGCGATGGCCACTCCGAAGTGTGCGGCATGTGACAGCTGAGACATCCGAATGTCTTGCCTTCCCTCATGGGGTCTCTCCCCCACCTCAGTGGATGTCCTGTCCTCGAAAAGCCCGTAATGGCATGAGGGGCCCTTTCCACCTTCGTGTGGCATTTCCTGCAAAGGAAATTGCCCTTGCGGGCAAGCAGGAATTCATTCTGAGCGGCATGCGGCTTATGGCACGCCAAGCACTGGCCGTCCTTGACAGGCTGGTGGACAGAGGCCGATAAAAACACGGACCTGTCATGGCAGTTGAAACATATATCTTGCATATCTGCCACCAAAAGCTTCTTGTTGTCGGAGCTGTGCGGCGCATGACACGCGGGGCACGCCCCGACACCCACGGGGGCATGTATTGTCGGGCCATAAAAATTTTCTTTCTTGTGGCAGTTGTAGCACAGTTCTGGAGCCTCGGCATTAAGCAGTTTGCTGTTGTCAGATTGGTGGGGGTTGTGACATGAAGAGCACATGCCCGGCTGAACTGCCTGATGTTTGAACTCTTTCCCAAATAACGAGGCGTCGTGGCAGTTGAAGCACACGTCGTCGCTTAAGAGCAGTTTGTCCGAGCCACTTGCATGGGGGCTGTGACATCCGGTGCACATTCCACCGGCCACAGGCATATGCACGGTGGCCTTCCCCGAAAAGTTTCCCCTGTCATGACATCCAAAGCAGAGCTCGGGGCTCTCGGAGAAAAGGCCTCCGGGCTTCCCCGACGTAAACTTGTGGGGTACCTCTGCGGCGTCGACACCGGTATGGCATG